>CALXGD010000088.1 GCA_944387745.1 uncultured Oscillospiraceae bacterium | reverse complement strand
CAGGAGAAAGCCCAGACACCGGCGGAACCGGTGGGGCTGATAGACCGCCTCACCGGGGGTAAATGCCTCCGTAAACACGGTGGGAAGGGACAGCGCCCGCCCCAACAGCGCCCAGTCCGCCCCCCGGAAAAGGGGGCAGCGGAGTAGAAGCTCCTGCTCCTCTTGTGTCAGTTCCGCCGCCATCTCGCCGCCTCCCGCTGTGCGCCGCTTAAAAAGTGTCTTATTTGGGACAGAAAGACTATAGCACATGGGGACGCGGCGGTCAAGCCCTCCGCATAGAATGGGGCGGATGAAAATTTCGGAGGGAGGAGTTTTTGTGAGAAATTCCTGTGGGAGAGGCCGTCCCCGTCCGACGGATCCGGAGGAGGCCATCGCAAAGGTCCAGGCCGCGGCGGAGGAGATGCCGGTACATCGCTATGTACATATCCTGCCCCAGATGGCCCGGCCGGACCGGGATGAGCTGTGCTGCCAGATGCGGGAGCTCAACCAGATCCTGGACTATCAAAACAAGATCCTGGTGGAGCTGCTGGCCGCCCTGGACCGGCTCGCCAGCACAGCGGGGGAGGAGCGAGAATAAGAGCCAAAGCACCCGCCTGGGAACTAAATCCCACAGGTATACAGTGTGTGCCTATGGGATTTAAGCCGTACATGGGGAATAAACAATTACATAGAGAAAGTCCTCTAACATGCATGAATGTTGAAGCGGGCAGGGTATATCAGCTGAGAATCGAAAGAGTCGGCATCCTGTTTGGAGTAGTTGATTTTTGATGGATGTATGTTGGCGCAATTCTGCCAGTTGTTAATACTGAACCGGGGGAGATCCGCCGTATCGGTCTGAATCCTCTGAAAAAGAGTGGCTGGATCTTCCGCCATATCTCTCAGCGAGAAGAGGCGCCGCTTCTCCTCCCGGAGACAGACCGCCGAGTGTGTGTCTGTCTGCTGAGTGAGGCGGTGGAGCGGGTCTACCCCCTGGTGGCCGCGGCGAAGAAGGAGAGAATTGAAGCGGTACGCCCAGGCGTTGGTGTAATGGAAAAACATGCGGGGCCGGCCTGTGTGCCGGCCCCACTGCTTCTCTATGAATTTATCGAAAAACGATAAAAATACATTGACAAACAATATAACCTGTGGTATCCTTCCCAGTAAGACAAGGAGGGATTTTTTATGGAACAAACGCAAGCTCAGAAGCTGGCCCAGGTGCTGAACGTGCTAGTGACGGTGACGTTCTGGGTCAACATCGCTGCTCTGATTTTGATTCCGGGGCTGCTGTTCCACGACCCCTACAATCTGCTCAAGGGGGCGGGGGAGTTTGTGCATGAGGTGGTCCACCCTGGGGAGGACGACATTGTGGCGGCCGGCATTTTTGGCGTACTGTTCGGCTGGGTGTTCGTGTGGATGGAGCCGGAGGCCCTTCAGCTGGGCGGGAGCCTGTTTTTGCTGGCCTGTGGCCTGTGCTCCGCCGGGATTCTGCGGCAGGCCCACTGGATTTTGAACACCATACAGGAGGGGAACCCCTTCCAGACCTGCAACGCCAGGGCCATGAAGCGGGCGGCTCTGTTCTGCTGGGGCATCAGCGCCGCGGCGCTGTGCCGCTTCGTGTGGGAGGTGGCCGCGCTGCAAAATATGGCGCCGCTGTTCACCTACAACGCCCTGGCTATCCCGGTGTTCTTCATGGGAGGGCTGCTGTTCCTGGTCATGTCCGCCCTGTTCCGGCAGGCGGCGGAGCTCCAGGAGGACCAGGACCTGACCATTTGAGGGGGCGGAGCGCATGGGAATTGTGGTGAATCTGGATGTGATGATGGCCCGGAGAAAAATGTCTCTGGGGGAGCTGGCCCAGTGGGTGGACGTCACCATGGCCAACCTGTCCATTTTGAAGAACAACAAGGCGCGGGCGGTGCGCTTCTCCACCCTGGCGGCCATCTGTAAGGCCCTGGACTGCCAGCCGGGGGATATTTTGGAGTATGTAGACGACGGGGAGGGGGAGTAATATGGGAATTTTGCTTGCGAAGGTGGTGGCATACGGGTGGCTGGGCGGCCTGATTGCCGCGCCCTTTCTGGGGGTCCTGGCTCTGGGCCTGGGTGTCTGGGTTCTGGTCCGGGAGAAGCGCTCCCGAAAGGTGCTGCTGCTCCTGGCGGCGGCCTGGGTCCTGTGCTTGCCGCTGCTTGACTACATGATGACCGGAGACCGGGTATCCACCCTCCGCAACTGGCTCGTTACCGGGCCGGTCCACCTGCTGGCTGCCCTGTCCATCGCCCTGCTGATCGGGACGGCCTGGTATGCCCTCCGACGGATGGATAAGCGGTGGAAAAAGCGGCTGCTGAAGGTGGGAGCCGCCCTGTCGGTCTGGACAGTGGTGTGCCTGGGGCTTCTGATTCGGGTCTTTATCGCCCGCCCGGAGACGGTGGGGGAGTGGCAGGGACAGAGGGCAGTCATGCAGAAGCTCATCTGGATGGAGACCACCTACGACTACTATGCCTATGACGGTCCGTTTGTTCTGGGGGAGCGCCTGGGATGGTCCCTGGAGCCCTGGGGGGAGTCTCAATGAGAAAGGAGAGCACAGTGGAGTGGTTGAACCGCCATCGGGGCCTTTTGGTCCTTTTGTTGTTACTCCTTCTGTTTGCGGGCTGGCGGCTCTGGAGCGGGCATTTCACCCCAGAGCGGTGGGCCCAGGCGGAGGAGGGAGAGCGGGGCGCTATGGTGGAGGACATGCTCCGGCAGTATAACGGCCTGGTGGGGATGACGGCGGACCAGGTGACGGGACTGCTGGGGGGAGAGCTGGGGGAGACCTGGTGGCAGGCCCCCGGCCAGGAGCCGGAGCATATCCTTGCCTACTACTTGGGGAGCAGCCGGGGGATGTTCCTCTTCTTTCCCGAGTTCCTCTTTGTGTATTTTGAGGACGGCGTGGTCAGCGGGACGGAGTTTCAAATCGCGTGAGGGGGGACGGCCTGGAGCGAAACATGATTCACAAAATGTTCAGGTTCTGGTCTGGGATTTGTGCTACCATATTCGGAACAGCATCAAGTGGGAGGCCGGACATGGACAGACGGAGAACTTGGCGGAAGCGGGGGGCGCTGCTCCTGACAGGGGCGGCGGCCCTGTGCATGGGGGCGGCCTGGGCCTGGCAGAGGGACCTGACGGTGACGGAGTACGAGGTGGAACTCCCGGTGGGGCTGGAGGGCCTGGACGGGATGAAGCTCGTCCAGATTGCCGACCTGCACAGCGCGGACTTTCGGGGCCAGCTGAAGGGTGCGCTGGGAGCGCTCGCCCCGGATATGATTGTCATAACCGGTGACCTGGTCAACCGGGAGGACCGGGACCTGGGCCGCGCCCTGTCCCTGGCGGCTGCGGCGGCCAAGACTGCCCCCACCTATTTTACCCCCGGCAACCATGAGGCGGACAACCCCTGCTATCCCGAACTGAAGGACGGGCTGAAAGAGGCCGGCGTGGCGGTTCTGGAGCACCAGGCGGCCACGCTGGAATGGAACGGAGCGCTTGTGAATGTGATTGGGATGGAGGATTTGACCTTCCACCCGGAGGGCCGGGAGGCGGCCCAGAGGGAGCTTCCGGGCCAGGTACAGAGCCTGCGCGCGGAGGACGCGTTCAATATTCTCCTGTCCCACCGGCCAAGTCTCATGGAGGAATACGCCGGGAGCGGCGCGGACCTGGTCTTTTCCGGCCACGCCCACGGGGGACAGGTGCGCCTGCCGCTGGTTGGCCCCCTGTTTGCCCCAGATGAGGGGATTTTGCCCAGGTACACAGATGGAGTCTATTCCGCGGGGCGGACTCAGGTGGTGGTCAGCCGGGGCCTGGGCAACGGGACCCCGTTTCCCCGGCTGTGGAACGGGCCGGAGCTGGTGCTGGTAACACTGCGGGCCGGCTGACCGGAAATCTTCCATCGTCTGCGCCGTTTTCCTTGTGCCGGCGGGGAAAATCCGCTATAATACAAGTACATAGTTCGGGAGAGGGGGAGAGTCCATGCGTCGGCTGGCCATCTTCTCCTTTTCTTTTGCGGCGGCGGCGCTGTGCGCCGGATATTTGCCATTAGAAGAAAATTTGCTGCCCCTGGGCGGGCTGTTCCTGCTGCTGCTGGGGCTGACCTGGATTCCCTGGGAACGGACAGTGCGGGAACGGAGAGCGGTGCGCTGGGGAGCGGCCGGGCTGGCGGCGGGTTTTCTCTGGCTTGCCGGGTATCAGGCCATGTTCTGGAAGCCCGCCCTGGCCCTGGACGATACCACCATTCTGCTCCAGGGGACCGTGACCCAGTGGCCGAAGGAGACGGACTACGGCTGGTCGGTCCAGGTGGACCTGGAGCCGGAGCGGGGGCCGGACATTCCCACCCTTCTCTACCTGGACGGACAGGGGGCGGGGCTGGAACCTGGGGACAGGGTCCAAATGGTGGCCCACTGCGCCCGGGCGGACCGGGCCTCCTCTGGGGAGGCAATTACCTACTACACCTCCCAGGGAATTTTTCTCACCGCCCAGGGCTACGGCCGGCTGGATGTGGGCCGGCCGAATACGCCGCCTCTGCGGAACTGGCCGGTTTGGTGGACTCGGGCTCTGGAGGACAGTGTGGACCGGATTTTCCCTGAGGATGCTGCCCCTCTGGCCAAGGCCCTGGTCACCGGAAACCGGGAGGACCTGAGCGAATCCTTCAATACGGATCTGCGGCGCACCGGCCTGACCCATACCGTGGCGGTGTCCGGCTCCCATCTGGCCTTTCTGGCGGGGTTGCTCTCCCTACTGCTGGGAGGGAGCAGGCGGCTGACCGCCCTGGTGCTGATCCCGGTGTCAATTCTGTTTACGCTAATGACCGGGTGTACTCCGTCGATTGTCCGGGCGGCCATTATGATTATCCTCCTGGAAATCGCGCCCCTGTTCCGCCGGGAGCGGGACAGCGCCACCGCCCTGGGGACGGCGCTGCTGCTGCTTCTGATACAGAATCCCTTCTCCATCACCCACGCGGGGCTCCAGTTGTCCTTCGCGGCGGTGGCGGGGATTCTGCTGTGCTCCGATCGGCTCCAGGAATATCTGACAGCCCGCCTGCCCTTCGGGGAGGCGAAGCGGGGGAGCCCCGGCTGGCTGCTTCGGAGGGGGCTGTACTTCCTGGTGTCCACCCTGTCGGCCACCATTGGAGCCAGCGTCCTCACCACGCCCCTGTCCGCTCTGTACTTCAACTCGGTGCCTCTCATCTCCCTGCTGTCCAACCTGCTGACCCTCTGGGCGGTGAGCGGCCTGTTTGGGGCCGCCCTGGTATTGGGAATGGTGGGGACGGCGCTGCCCGCTCTGGCTGCCCTCCCCGCCCGGGGCGCCGCCCTGTTGGGGAACTATTTGACGGGGAGCATTGAAGGTCTGTCCCGCGCTCCCTTCTCTGCCATCACTCTAGATACGGCTTACTTCCGCCTTTGGTTTCTGTTTGTCTATCTTCTGCTCCTGTGGGCCCTGCTGGCCGCCGGGAAAAAGAGATGGATCACGCCGGTTTGCGCTGGGGTGTCCACCCTGTGCCTGGCAGTCGTGTTCAACCATCTGAGTTTCTGGCAGGGGGCGGGCGCTGTTACCGCCCTGGACGTGGGCCAGGGTCAGAGTATCCTGGTGCGCTCCGGCCGGTTTCTGACCCTTGTAGACTGCGGCGGGGACGGGCCGGACAGCGCGGGAGACGTGGCTGCCGATTACCTGGGGGACCGGGGAGTGGGACGGCTGGATCTGGTGGTCCTCACCCATTTCCACGATGACCATGCCAACGGCGTGACGCAGCTGCTGCGCCGGCTGGAGGTGGGGACGCTGGCCATCCCGGATACGGACCAGGAGAACCCGCTCCGTCAGGAGATGATAGAGCTGGCTGAGACGCAGGGGACAGAAGTTCTGCTTGTGCGGACAGACACAATTCTGGAGCTGGAGGGGGCGCGGACCATCCGCCTGCTGGCTCCCCTGGGCAGCGGAGAGACCAACGAGGAGGGACTGACCTTCCTGTCCTCCCAGGGGGACTTTGACGTGCTCATCACCGGCGATATGGGGGCGGATGTGGAGGCGGCCCTTCTGGACCATATGGACCTTCCGGAGACTGAGGTGCTGGCGGTGGGACATCACGGCTCCAAATATTCCACCTCTCAGGCCTTGTTAGATCAGATTAAACCAAAATATGCCCTGATTTCTGTGGGGGCGGACAACAGCTACGGCCACCCGGCGCCCGAGACCTTGGAGCGCATCGCCGCCTCCGGCGGGGCGGTCTACCGGACAGACCAGTCCGGGACAGTGACGATCAGAGTCAATCAGTGACCAGAGAGACCGGAGGACGCTGGGACAGGAGGAATGATCCATGGCATTTCCTTTGACAGAGGAACAGAAGAGAATCGTAGACGACCGGGACGGGGAGCTGCTGGTCTCCGCGGCGGCCGGCTCGGGCAAAACGCGAGTGCTGGTGGAGCGGCTGCTGGACCAGGTGACACAGGAGGGAGTGGATCTGGACCGCTTTTTGGTGATTACCTTCACCAAGGCGGTTGCGGCGGAGCTGCGCACCCGGATCGCTCAAGAGCTGTCCGTCCGCCTGGCGGCGGAGCCGCAAAACCGGCATCTGCGCCGGCAGGCGGCCCTGGTTTACCGCACGCAGATCTCCACCATTCACTCCTTCTGCACCACGTTTCTGCGGGAGGAGGGCCACCGGCTGGATCTGAACCCGGACTTTCGCCAGTGCGATGAGGGAGAGGCTCAGACTTTAATGCTCCAGGTGCTGGAGGATGTGGTGGAGCGGCAGTATGAGGGCCTGTCCCCGGACAGTTCCTTCGGGGTGCTGGTGGACACCTTGTCGGCGGGCCGGGATGACCGGCGCCTGCTGCAGATCGTTCTGGACGTGTACGGCAAGATTCAGAGCCACCCGGACCCGGAGGGGTGGCTGCGGGAGCAGCGGAGCCTGTGGGAGCTGGAGGGGATCTCCAACGCGGGGGAGACTGTCTGGGGCCGAAGCCTGCTGCAGGAGGCCGCCCGGCAGGGGAGGGAGAACCTCCGGCGGCTGGAGCAGGCCGCCGCCCTTGCGCAGCAGGACGAGCTCCTGTCTGTCAATTACGGCCCCTCCATCCAAGCTTCCGCAGAGGCGACACGGGCCTTCTGCGCCGCGGCGGAGGCGGGAAACTGGGACGGGGCTTACGCCTGTCTGCCCATCTCTTTCCCGGCGGCGGGACACAAGAGTAAGCGAAACGTCCCCCTCAGCCCGGAGGCGGAGGCCGCCGCCCAGCGGGCGGGCCTGCGGATGAAGGCCCTGCGTGAGGCGGCAAAGACCGCCCTGCTGAAGCTGACCGTCTGGCTGGACGGGGACAGCGAGGAGGAGCTGTCCGCCCTGAGAGAGTGCCGGCCTGCCGTCCAGGGGCTGATGGACCTGGTGAGGGCCTTCCAGGAAGCCTATCAGAGGGAGAAGGCCCGCCGCGGTCTGGTGGATTTTTCCGATCTGGAGCACTTTACCGTTCAGCTGCTGTGGGACCGGGAGACAGGGAACCCCACCGGCCTGGCGCAGACCTGGAGCAGCCGCTATGCCCAGGTCATGGTGGACGAGTATCAGGACACCAACCAGGTGCAGAACGCAATTTTTACGGCGGTGTCAGATGGGGGACGGAAGCTTTTCCAGGTGGGGGATGTGAAGCAGTCCATCTACCGGTTCCGGCTGGCGGATCCCACCATCTTTCTGGACAAGTACCGCCGTTATCCGGACGGAGATCAGGCGGAGCAGGGGGGACCGCGGCGGAGAATCCTCTCCCGAAACTTCCGCTCCCGTCCCCAGGTGCTGCTGGGCTGTAACGACTTGTTCCGCAATATCATGTCGGAGGAGCTGGGAGAGCTGGACTATACTCAGGACCAGGCCCTGGTCCCCGCCGGACAATTTGCAGAGGGGGAGGACTATGCCCTGGAGCTGGATCTGCTGGACCTGTCTTTCCTGGGAGAACAGGCGGAGGAGGAGCGGGAGGACCGAAATCGGCTGGAGGCCCGGTGGGCCGCCCGGCGGATTCGGGCCCTGCTGGAGCGGCCTCTTCTGGTCAGGGACGGAGACGGGGAGCGGCCGCTGCGCCCGTCGGACATTATGATTTTGATGCGGAGCCCCAACGTGGTGCTTCCCCACTATCTGCGGGCCCTCTCTGAAGAGGGAATTCCCTGGAAGGCAGACGGGGGAGAGGACTTTTTTTCTACCACGGAGGTAAACGTGGCCATGGCATTGCTGGAGGTGGTGGACAACCCCCGACAGGATGTCCCCCTGATTGCAGCCCTGCGTTCCCCGGTGTACGGATTCAGCGGGGACCAGCTGGCCATGATCCGGGCGGAGTGCAGGGACGGGGATTTCTATTCTGCCCTGGTCCAGGCGGCTGAGAGGGGGGATGAGAGCTGCCGCCGCTTCCTGGAGGAGCTGGCGGAGCTGAGATTCGGGGCGGGGGACCGCACTTGCCGGCAGTTGATCTGGCACATGTATGAGCGGACCAATCTGCTGGGGCTCTTTGGCGCCATGGACCGGGGGCGGGAGAGGCAGGAAAATCTGCTGGCGCTGTATGCTCTGGCTGGGGAGCTGGAGGAGCAGGGCTGCCGGTCCCTGTTTCAGTTTCTGCTGCGGCTGGAGCGGCTACAGGAGATGGGCGCCCGGTTTTCTTCCCCTGGCGCCGGCCGGGAGGGGGAGGGGGTGACCCTCCTGTCTATTCACCGCTCCAAGGGACTGGAGAGTCCCGTGGTGTTGGTGTGCGGGCTGTCCAGAAAAATCAATCTGGAGGACCTCAAGCGCCCTGTGCTGTTCCACCCCAGGCTGGGGGTGGGGCCCAAGGGACTGGACCGGGAACGGATGGTAGAGTATCCCACCCTGGCGCGGCAGGCAGTGGCCCAGCAGCTGAGACGTGAGACTTTGTCAGAGGAGCTTCGGCTGCTGTATGTGGCCATGACCAGAGCGAAGGAGAAGCTGATCCTGTCTGTGACCCTGAGCAAGGGAATGAAAAACCTGGAAGATCTGTCGAGGGAGGCCGCCGCTCCGGTGCCGCCTGCGGCGCTACTGAGCCGGCAGAGCGTGGGAGATTGGATTTTACTTCATGCACTGACAAGGCCGGAAGCTCAAAATCTGGGAGTGGCAGAGCGGGCGGCGGGTTTGGCTGAGGACCTTGGGCCGGCCTGGGACCTTCACTGGATTACGGAGGCTCAGCTCCAGCCGGAGCGGGAGCCCCGCGGCCGGTTTGTCGGGCGGGAGTCCACAGATGTGGAGCCGGAGGAGGACGGAGAGAGCCTGGTTCAGACGCTGACTTGGAGGTATCCTCACCAGGGAGCGGTGTCCATGCCGTCCAAGCTCACGGCCACCCAGCAAAAGGGGCGGGTTCAGGACCAGGAGGCATTTCAGGAGGCGGCTAGAGCGGAGCGGACCCGCCGCGAGCCTCTCAGTCGGCCTGATTTTGTGTCCCAGGAGCGGGGACTCACCGCCGCGGAGCAGGGCACGGCCATCCATTTGGCTATGCAGTATCTGCCTCTGGAGGGGGATCACAGCGTTCTGGGAATTGAGGCGGAGCTGGACCGCCTGGAACAAGGGGGGTTCCTCACACCCCTTCAGCGCAGAGCGATTGATCCGGCGGCGATAGGAGCCTTTTTTGCCTCGCCCCTAGGTGAGCGGATGCTGGGCGCCCAGGAGATCCACCGGGAGTTTAAATTTTCTGTGCTGGTGTCAGCCGATCAATACGACCCGGAGCTGGCGGGAGAGGAGATCCTCCTACAGGGGGTAATTGACTGCTGGTTTGCAGAGCAGGACGGCCTGACAGTATTGGACTTCAAAAGCGACCGGATCCGGCCTGGGGAGGAGCCGGCCCGGGCTCAGCTCTACCGCCCCCAGATGGAGGCCTACAGCCAGGCGCTGGAGCGCGTCACCGGCCGAAGAGTGGTCCGACGGGTACTGTGGTTTTTTGCCACCGGGCGGCCGCTGGAGCTGTGAAGGGATGGAGAATGTCCAGCCTCCGGAGGCAAAAGTGATCTCTGGCGCCTGTTGAGCTCCCACGTTCCGCTGGGATTAAAATCGCAGGGGCCCAGGGGCGGAAAATCGCGGAGAAATTCAAGATCAATTTTGATGGAAAAAATTTTGCAGAAAAAGCTTGACATTCTGTTAAGGACCGCGTATAATAACACCTGTCCTTTGCGGGAGCCAACAGCTGGACGACTGAAAAGGACAGAAATAGCGGGATTGTGTAAGGGTAGCACGACAGACTCTGACTCTGTTTGTGAGGGTTCGAATCCTTCTCCCGCTGCCAATAAAAAATCGCCGAAACTATTGCAATGCAACGGTTTCGGCGATTTTTATTTATCATATTCCCCACTTTTAAACAGCAAAAATGAGTCATTTTGAGTAATTGGGTGGTGGAAATGGTGGTGGAACTTTTGATAGACTCAGCTCATCCCTAGTCGGGCCAGCAGAAAGCCCAC
>CALXGD010000087.1 GCA_944387745.1 uncultured Oscillospiraceae bacterium | reverse complement strand
GCCACCCCTTGGCGGCTCTTTGGTGACTTTCTGGCCGTCCAGAAAGTCACATGGCCTCCGCGGTGAAATTCCACGAACAAAGCAGCCCCCGTCCGGGCACCCCGGGTAAGGATGAAAGGGAGGGCGGAATTTTCAAAAACGACAAAGGACCCCGGCTCACGCCGAGGTCCTTTGCCTGTGTGTGTTGTAAAGTTGTAAAGGAGAGGGAGAAATGGGAGATATGTATCATTCCTTGATACACCCATATCATACCGGATAATTAAGGCAGAATCGTGAAAACATTATGAATTTTTTGCAAACAGTGGGGAATTTTGTGAACAATTCTTGTACAGTTCCGCCCCGAGCCTCACACACCAGTGAGGTCAAAGGGGGGCGTGTACTCCTCCCGGGCGCTGGTGCGCTCCTGGCAGAAGCCATCCAGCCCCAGATTCCGCATATATTCCACGGCGGCGGTCATCTCCCCCCGGCGCAGGCGTCGGTTCAGCTCGGGGGTGCGGCTCAGGTCGCCCCAGGGGGTGTATTGGCTCATCAGGGAGAACAAGACAGTATGGGGCGGGAATTCTCTGGCCACCCAGTCCATGACAGCCTTGGCCTGGTTCACCTGACCGGGTAGGATCAGGTGGCGGATCACCGTCCCTCGGCGCAGCAGGCCCTGTTCATCCAGCTCATAAGGGCCGGTCTGGCGGACCATCTCCAGGATGGCGGCCTGGGCGGCCTCAGGATAGTCAGGTGCGGCGGAGTAGCGGCGGGCGGTGCCGGAGTCCAGATACTTAAAATCCGGGAGGTAGATGTCAATTTTTCCCTTCAGGGTTTTCAGCGTCTCCACCCGGTCGTACCCGCCAGAGTTCCACACGACGGGGACAGGAAAGGGAGCCTCCAAGAGGGTGCGGACCACATGGGCATAGTGGGTGGGGTTGACAAAGTTTAGGTTGTGGGCGCCCTGGTCCACCAGGGACTGGCAGGCGGCCCGCAGCCTATCCAGAGTGAGGGGTTTTCCAAAATCCCGGTGGCTGATCTTCTCGTTCTGACAGAACACGCATCTCAGGGAGCACCCGGAGAAGAAAACCGTCCCCGAACCCCGCGTGCCGGAGATGGGGGGCTCCTCCCATTGGTGGAGGGCTGCCCGGGCGGCCACCGGGGTGGCGGGCATCCGGCAGAAGCCGTTCCCCTCCGTCTCAGTCCGCAGGGCGTTGCACCGGCGGGGACATAGATTACAGAGCACAGTGATTCCCTCCTCATTGGTTTTCATTTGGGCGGGCAGCCCAGTGGGTCACCCTAAAATTCCAAATAAAAGGTGTGTAGGGGCGCGCTATGCGCGCCTGTGGGCAGTGAAACTCCCGCTAAGAAAAGTACCCCAATTTCCCTTTGACATACTCCGAGAATGCTTGAAAGGCGTTGGGGACGGCGTACTCCCAGTCCAGGGCGGCCCGATCCACCCACACCCAGCCCTCCGGGAGCGCCAGGTCCTCCGCCTGGGCGGAGTAGGCGGTCATGTGCCACTCAATGTGGGTAAAGATGTGCTTCCCGGTCCCCACGCGCTCCATGGCCTCCAGGTCCAGCCCCAGAGCGGCGGGGATGGTATGCTCCAGGGTGGGCTCATTGGGGTACTCCCACAGTCCGGCCAGCAGGCCCTTTTCCGGCCTGCGCCGCAGGGCCACAGTTTTTCCAGAAAACAGGAGGTAGACGGTGCGGCTCTCCACCTGGCGGGCTTTTTTAGGGGCTTTTACTGGCAGCTCTCCGGTGCGCCCCTCTTGAAAGGCCCGACAGAAGGCAGCGGCGGGGCACTGCCCGCACAGGGGCGCCCCGTTGGGCAGGCAGACAGTGGCCCCCAGCTCCATCATGGCCTGATTGAAGGTCCCCGGCTCCTGCTTGGGGATGATTTCCTGCAAAGCGGCGGTGACTTTTTTCTTCATGGCGAGGGATGAGACGTCCCCAGAATCTCCGGTAATCCGGGCCACCACACGCAGCACGTTCCCGTCCACTGCCGGGACCGGAATTCCGAATGCGATGGAGGCGATGGCTCCGGCAGTATAGTCCCCCACCCCGGCCAGGGAGCGGATTTCCTCATAAGTATTTGGGAATATCCCGCCGAACTCCTCCATGATCTGCTGAGCGGCTTTTTGCAGGTTCCGGGCCCGGCTGTAGTAGCCCAGACCCTGCCACAGCTTCATCAGGGCATCCTGGGGCAGAGCGGCCAGATCCGCCACGGTAGGCACTGCCTCCAGAAACCGGCGGTAATAGTCCAAAACCGCCGCCACCCTGGTCTGCTGCAGCATGATCTCAGAGATCCAGACGTGGTAAGGGGTGGGACTTGACCGCCAGGGGAGCGTCCGGGCGTGCTCTCGAAACCAGAGCAGAAGGGGAAGGGGCAGCTGTTCCAATTCGTCCATAACGTCACCTCTCTGGTCGGCCTGGTCCGGGCCCGAAGGGAACTCGGCCCAGGGTACGACAATCTGCGGCCTCCTGCCTCCCGCAGGAGGAGCCGCTGAAATATAGGCATTTACTTATTGTATGTATAATGAAATTGGGAATGGCTTTTTTAGGGGTTTGGTGGTAAAGTTTGTTTCAGCAAAAGGTTAAAAAATTAACGAGCCGGCAGGTGGCCGCTCTTACCGGTTGGCTCCAAATTTAGCCTTTGCGACTCGATTTTCCATTCCTTCCTTCTCACAAACAGTCAAAAGGGGAGGCCCGGCGGGGCTTCCCCTTTTGGCGTATCTGAAAGGAGCTGTGGCACTCCCCAAGTTACGGCTCCGGAGTGAAAAACTCATCCTCCAGGATTTTGGCCATCTCCATCACCAGTGCGTCGCAGTGGGCCTTCCGGGGGATTCCCGCCTCCTTGGCTGCGGCTAGCAGGACGGCGCAGTCTGTGGACTGGTGCTTCTCCCGGAAGCGCCGAATGAGCTCTGAGGTCTGTTGCTGGGTACAGCCCTTCATGCCCAGGAGCATCAGGGCGCTGGTGAGCACGCCACAGGTGCCGCCCATCTTCATGCCGGCGCCAAAGGGAAAGCCCAGGGCGTCCGCCTGGTCCTTCTCCAACCCAACCTCCGGTCCAAAGGGAACCAGCAGAGATTGGGCGCAGTTATAGTGGCGGCCGCCGGGCTCAGTGCGCAGGTACTGTACTTCTTTCAAATGGGTCATGTGGAAATTCCTCCTCTGATGATGGTTTTGATTCAGTTAAAAATATCCGGAGTATCGGCAAAGAGGCGCCGCACCTGCTCAAGTACGGGCCGATTCTCCGGCTGGGAGAGACCGGGGTCCTTGTCCAGCAGCCGGCCGGCGGCTTCCCTGGCTTTCAGGAACAGGCCCAGGTCCCCCGTCAAATCCGCCAGTTTCAGCTTGGGTAGGCCGTGCTGTCGGCTGCCGAAGAAGTCGCCCGGCCCCCGGAGCTTCAAGTCCTCCTCGGAGATCTGGAACCCGTCCGTGGTAGAGGCTAGGATGTGCAGCCGCCGGACTGCCTCCCGGCTGCGGGTGCCAGTCATCAGCACGCAGTAGGACCGGTGCTTCCCCCGTCCCACCCGGCCGCGGAGCTGGTGGAGCTGACTGAGGCCGAAGCGCTCCGCGTTTTCAACGATGATTAGGGCGGCGTTGGGCACGTCCACCCCTACCTCGATGACGGTGGTGGACACCAGCACGTGAATCTCTCCGGCGGAAAAGGCCCCCATCACTTCCTCCTTCTCCCTGGACTTCATTTTCCCATGGAGAAAGGCCACCCGAAGCTCAGGGAACACCTGAGTCTGAAGCTGCCTGGCATAGGAGGTCACCGCCTTCAGATTCATGGGGGGAGGCCCCTCCCACTCCGGCTGGGTGGGCCAGGAGGGCTGCTCCTCCACCGCGGGGCAGATGATATAGACCTGGCGGCCCTCCCCCACCAGCTTGCGGACAAAATTGTACAGGCGGGCCCGCTTGTCCTCCCCCACCACATAGGTCTCCACCGGCGTGCGGCCCGGCGGAAGCTGGTCAATGACGGATATGTCCAGGTCGCCGTAGGCGATCAGGGCCAAGGTCCTGGGAATAGGGGTGGCAGACATGACCAGCACATGGGGGGACTCCCCTTTGGCGGCCAAGGCGGCCCGCTGGGCCACGCCGAAGCGGTGCTGTTCATCCGCCACCATCAGACCCAGGCTGCGGAATTTCACCCCCTTGGAGAAGAGGGCGTGGGTGCCTACAATCAGGTCAATCTCCCCAGAGGCCAGCCCCTGGCGTATCCGCCTCTTCTCCGCCGGCGCCGCCGCCCCGGTGAGCAGTGTCACCGCAATCCCGGCGGGGGCGAGCAGCGCGGACAGGGAGCGGAAGTGCTGCTCCGCTAGGACCTCGGTGGGGGCCATCAGGGCGGCTTGATATCCCGCCCCCACGGCGAGCCAGGCCGCGTATGCGGCCACTGCCGTCTTGCCGGAGCCCACATCCCCCTGTACCAGGCGGCTCATGGGCCGGCCGGAGGCCATATCTCGGGCGATTTCTCTCATCACCCGCACCTGGGCCTGAGTGGGAGCAAAGGGCAGCAGCTTCTGGAACTCCGCCGCCGGTCTCTCAGGGATGGGACGTCCAAACCGCTCCTCCCGCCGCCCCTTCAGGGCGGAGAGGCCCACTGACAGGTAGAAGAGCTCTTCAAAGGTGAGGCGCCTTTTTGCCTGCTCCAGCGCCTCAGGGGAGGCGGGAAAGTGGATGTTTTGGTAGGAGAACTCCACCTGGGCCAGCTGATACTCCAGACGCACCCAGCCTGGGAGAGTCTCCGGCATCTCCCCGGCGCACTCGGATACCGCCTTCCGGGTGAGGGAGGCCAGCAAATGGTTGGTGATCCCTGCGGTGAGGGGATAGACCGGAAAAATGAGGCCGGTTATGGCCTGGCTGCCGGCCATCTCAAAAATGGGGTTGACCATAGTGAGGCTGTTCCGCCGCTCCTCGATCTCCCCGAAAAAGATATACTCCACCCCGGGCCGAAGGGCGCGGCACACGTAGCTCTGGTTGAAAAAGACCAGCTCCAGGACCGCTCCCTGGTTCTCCACAGCGGCACGCACCAGCTCCTGCCCCTCACGGGTAAAGGTGAAGGAGGGGGAGCTGCGGACAACAGCGGAGACGCACACCTTCCGCCCCAGGGGGGCCGCCGAAATAGAGTACACCTGCCTGCGGTCCTCATAGTCCCGGGGAAAATAGGAGAGCAGATCGCGGCACTGCTCCAACCCTAGTTTTTTCAGCTTTTTGGCCCGGGCCTCTCCCACGCCGGGGAACTGTGTCAGGGGAGAATGTAACGTCAGCACCCCGCCGCCTCCTCTCCGTGGCCACTTCTAAATTTTGTACCAGTCATTGTAGCACAAGTTTTCCCAGGCGTAAAGGCGGAAGCGGCAGAATTCACAGTTTCCATGTTGAAACGCCGCCGGGGATATGATATCCTAGGCTAGAATCCAGATCAACCAGCAAGGAGGCCTTCCCATGTCTGATGTGATTCTCAACCTTCTCCCCGTCCACGAGGAAGAGAAAGCCGCGTTCCAGGCGGCGGCCCCTGATGCCATCCATCTCTACGCCGGGCGGCGCACCGCCACTCCGGAGCAGTTTGCCCAGGCAACCATCATCATGGGGTGGCCCAGGCCGGAGATGCTGGCCCAAGCATCCCGACTGCGCTGGTTCCACTGTATGTGGGCGGGCACCGACGCGTATGTGGACGTGCTCCCGCCCTCTGTTTTGCTCACCTCCTCCGCCGGCACCAACAGCCAGTCCGTCTCCGAGCATATGCTGGCCAGTCTGCTGGCCCTGTACCGAAAGCTCCCCCAGTGCCGTGACCAGCAGCGGGACCGCCTCTGGGCAGACGTGGGGAACATGAAGTCCCTGGCCGGGGCCGCAGTGCTGGTGGTGGGGGCGGGACACGTGGGTTCCGCCTTTGCTCAGCTGTGCAAGGCTCTGGGAGCCGGCATTACCGTGGGCCTGAAGCGAACGGTGGGCGGTCCGGTGCCGGGCTTTGACGAGGTGTTTCCCATGGCAAAGGCAGATCAGCTGCTGCCCCAGGCGGATGTGGTGGCCCTTGTATTGCCCCACTCCCCCGCGACGGTGGGATTTATGGACCGGAGACGGCTGGAGCTTATGAAGGACGACGCCGTCCTGCTCAGCGCCGGCCGGGGCACGGTGCTGGACCAGGAGGCCCTGGCCCAGGTGATGCAGGGGGGAAAGCTGTGGGGGGCCGCCCTGGATGTGACGGAGCCGGAACCACTCCCTGGGGACAGTCCCCTGTGGGGGATCCCCAATCTGCTGCTGACACCCCATGTGGCAGGGGGAATGAGGCTGGAGGTCACCCGCCACAACTGTATTCAGCTGGCCCTGGACAACCTGCACCGCTATATGAGCGGAGAACCTCTCCAAAACTTGGTGTTCCGGTGAGCTTTCCAGGAAGCTCACCCGCAGGGGCACAGCGACAAAAAATAAAAGAGGTCCGCCTGAGGATATTATCTCCTCAGACGGACCTCTTCTTATGTCTCATCCTCCGGCTCCACGTAGGTCTCCAGGCCGTACCAAGTCAAATTTTTGTCCTCAATATCCTGCCAGCAGGAGAACTTTTCCTCCAGCTGTTCCCAGGTGAGATACCAGTAGTGGTACTGAATTGCCAGGTGAGCGGGGATGATGTCCTCAATGATGACTCGAATCTCCTCAAAGTTTGGAGGAATCCCCGGCACTTGGGGGAAGGAGACCTCCACAGTTCCCGCCTGCTGAGTCTCTTCCACCTTGGCGTTGACACCGCAGCCGGAGATGGTGTCGTTGATGGCCGCCAGGGTGAAGCTGTCTCCGCCGATGCGCAGCAGGGCAGCCAGAGCCTCCCGCAGAGCTTTCACTGTGGAGGCGGGGGGCCGGCGGCGGAACAGCGCGGCGATCTGCTCCAGACCCCAGCTCTCCGCCGTGGCCAGGCAGGACTCCCGGCACAGCTCCTCCAGATCCGCCTCCGCCAGGTCAAAGGCCTCCCCCAGTGCCTCCAGCTCACCTCCCTGGAAGGGGGCGTTCAGATCGTAGACCCCCAGGGGAGCCAGCAAAGTCCGCAGGTATTGGGCGTAGCTCATGTCATCGCCTCCACGCTTACAGATGTGGAGACCGGAAGCTGGTCCGGATCAATGGATACATCGGCGGCGGGGGACAGGATTTTGTAATTGGCCACCCCCTCACAGCCGTAGATGAGGCTACCCAGCTGGGCCAGAAGGACGTCCTGTCCCAGGCGCTCCCCTGAAAACCAAGCCTGAAGGACATCTTTAACTTTTGTACAGACCTCAGTACTGTCGCGCCCGGCCTCAGCCTTCACCTGGACGGACACAGTGAGGTCCACCTCCTCCGGAGCCAGCACCTGCACGTCCACCGCGATCTCCCGCCGCTGCTGAAAATAATTCTCCAGCTCCTCCAGCAGTTCCTGGTCTGGCTGTCCGCTTTTGGCAGCCACTACCACATCCACGGTGCCCACCCCTCGGCTCCTGGGAAGCACAGAGGCGGCCGCCACCTGATCAAAGGACAGGGCCTCCTGCTGGTAAAAGGCGGCATTTGCCCCGTTGGGCAGCCGCTGAAAGGTGTCCATCACCCGGACTCTCAGCTCCTGATCGCTCTCCCTGTCGCTCCCTCCCAGAAAGGGAGCTGGATTGTCACAGCTCTGGATTCCCACCGGGGCCACCGCCATCGTGAGAATCTCGTGGGCGGGCACATTGCCGGAGCTTCCGGCGACCAGAGCCTGTGCGGGCACATCTACCTGGGTGCTCCCGGCCGATAGGACAGCAGCCTGTGTGGTCTCGAAACGCACCAGTCCTGCGGTCATACATACCGTGCCCAAAGGGATGGGGCGGTCGCTCTCACTGGTCTCTCCGGCGGTAAAGCGGATCGTGCCCACCGCACAGGTGGCGGGCTTTCGTTCCAGGCTGCGCAGCTGAGCGTGGAGATCCAGATAATCTCCCTCCGCCGTCTGGGGAAATGCCTGCCGCGTTACCCACTCCGCCTGGACATAGAGGGCGTATACCTGGGCTGCCGCCGCATAGAGGCGCACCGCCAGATCGCACCCCTCCTCCAGAGCCATTCCGGTCTTTTCCCCAAAGCAGGCGAGCATCTCCTGAAAAATTTCATCTACTGTTTTCACTTGTACCCCTCCTCACAGCGTCAGGTCCAGCTGGACGGCAAGGGGCGTGCCCCGCCACTCCATCTGTACGTACAGTCCGGCCCGGCCGTCCGATTTTTCCTCCAGCTGGGCAGATAAAACGGCCAGATCCGCCTCTGGAGTGAGGGCCTCCGCCACATATTGCAGGGCCATCGCCTCCCGTGCGGAGGGCCGCTCCCGTCCCAGCTGATAGAGCCTGCTGCCCAGCTCCGGCAGAAAGGGGAACTGCCCCCGCCGGGCAGTGAGGCGGAACAGCACCCGGGCCAGCAGCGCCTGGGCCCCTGTCAGGCTCTCAAGCCCTCCCGCGCTGTCTGGGACATAGTCCCCCTGCTCAAGCTTCAGTTCCATTTCCCTGCCTCCTATCCCAGTATAGCGGCCAGCACCTCATATACAATGGCCTGAATTAAGGAGGTCAGCTCCTGGCCGTTGACTGTGACCTCTCCCTCCAGGGCCACGCTGTCTCCCTTCAAAGCGGCCCCCTCCTCAGACAGCAGCAGGGCCCCAGTGCCGCTGTGGATGCGCACTGAGCCCGGGGGGAGCTCCTCCTCCCCCTCTATTTCTTCCGGACGCATCCCCACCAGACAGGGGAGCTCCCTCTGGCCTCCCGCCTTCACCACCAGCACCTTGTCGCCGGCCTTCGGCCGCCACTGGTAGCCCCCCGGCGCATAGAGAGAGACCCAGCGTCGCTCCCCGCCCAGATACACTCCGGCCGGGTCACCTCCCAAAGTTACGGTGCCCTGATCCGCGGCGCACTCCTCTGTGCGCCCCTCTGCTTTTCGATTGGATGTCCACATCTCTGTCACCTCACAAAGTTGTCTCCGGCGGCGTCAGCTCCAGCCTGGTCCATGCCCCCTGGCTGTCCTGTCCCACCTGGGCCTCCGCCACTCGGTACTGGCCGTTGCGCCCCCATCGCGGCTGCTCTAGACGCACTAGATCCCCCGGCTTGGCAAAGAACAGCTTGGGAATCTCCACCTCCAGGCGCAGCTGATCCGCTGCGGATTGGTCCAGCTGAAACTGCCCGCTGTACCGCATGGCCTGATACTGGCTTTTGCCCGGCATGGTAACTACCTGCCGCCGCCGCCCGCCTAGGGCCTGAAAGGCCGGATTCTCCACGGTGGTGGCCCGGTTCTGATAGCGGTCCCGCACCACAACCTGAGACAGCACTCCATACCGCTTGTCTCGGCACACCAGGCGCCGAACGGGAACCGTGCTGTCTAAAATGAGCTCCTCGCTGTTGTCCCAGGGGGATAGGATCAGCCGGCCCAGCTGATCAAAGCGGGGGGACACGCCGTGATAATATCGGGTAAAGTCATAGAGCACCGACCACTCGCTGCTGCCTGCAGCTACAGAGAACTGAGAGACCGCCCCCATAGAGCTCTGTTCCCCCACCTGGATTCCATAGGGCGTCACGTGGTCCCGCAGAATGTCCTCCAGGGTGGCCGCCTCATAGTCCTGGCTCAGGGCCTCGTTGTCCAGCAACCGGGCGGCCATCCCTCGCCCGCTTACCTCGAAGTAGGAGCCCTCTGGCTCCCGCACGGTCTCACACTCGTCCACCACCCCGGTGAATTTTACTTCGTTGCCCTCTACCGCCTGAAAGGTGCTCCACTCGCCCGGCTGCACCTCATTCTCTCCCTCCCAGATGCACCGAAGCCGAAAGCTGTCGCAGGGGACCCCGGCAGTATACTGAAATGTCCAGGCCACCGGCATGGGCAGGGAGATTCTCTCTCCCTGGGCGGAAAACACATATCCGGTCACGCCACCCTCACCTCGTCTCCCGGATGAATCAGATTGGGATTCTTGATCTGGGGGTTGAGGGCAATCAAGCTCTCCAGGGAGAGACCAAATTTTCGGGCGATGTCCCACAGAGTATCCCCCTGTACCACCCGATACTGACTGCTGGAGACAGGACGAGCAGGCGCGGCGGAGGCCGCGCCGCCGGGCTGAGAAACATTTTCGCTCTGAAGCTCCCCGCTGTAGCAGGTGGACTCCTCCCAAAACACAAAGGAGTACCGCACATAGTCGGGAAGCGGCTCCTGCTCCACCCGCAGGGATATAAAATAGGCGCTGGCCGCCTGCCAGATGGGATGGACCAGCAGGCCGGGCCCCTCCTCATAGAACACGTTAGCCAGCTGTCCAAACTGGGAGTAGGCTTCTGGCCCTACAAATTCCCCCTCGCCCTCCATGACTCTCCGAGTTCGCCCCAAATCCTGAAGATAGTAGAGCCCGAAGGGCACCTTATTGACGGCCATTTTTCGCTCATAGTCAATGGAGTACACTCTGGGATTGTGGGGCCAGGTGTACCCCTTATATCGCATTGGCGTCAGAATCAAAGCTGTATTCCTCCTTTTTAGTACAGGGAGAACCCCCGGTCATAGCGCCGGCTGTCCCGCTGAAAGGCCCGATCCACGGATCGGGCCTGGGCCTCCTCCTGGGGAAGTCGGTCCTCTGGAGCGGTCTGCCTCTGTCCGTTTTCGCCAGCGGAGGGAGGGAGAATGTGGGCCACCTCTCCGCCTCCGCCAGATTGCCTGAGCGCCCTTCCCTCTCTGCGGCCCTCCCGCGCGAACACCTGGGCCTGAGCAAGCGCGCGGGTCAGGGACTGGGCCTGTGTCAACATAGCGGGCCGTCTCCGCAGCTGTTCCTGCCGGGCCAGCTGCTCCAGGCCACCCCTCTCTGTGGAGAGGGGCGCTGGCGCAGGGGAGAAGCCCTCTGTTTCACCCTTTGACTCCTGTGGGAGAGCCGGATCCTGTCCGCTCTCTGAAAGAAGTACGGTGTCCCCTTTCGGCTGCTGGGTTGCCGCCTCTTGCCCCGGGAGCAGCTCCAGAGGCGTTTCTGCTGTATCACGGGCATCTGGAAAAGTCGGCAGTTTCATCCAGACGTCGCTTTCCTCTGAGAAAATTCCCTGTTCCACGGCCTCTTCCTGCTGGAAAAAGCCAGCTTCTGTCTCAGACAGCCACCGGGCCGGAGCTGTCTCTTCCTCCGGGGGCAACAGCTCCAGCAGTTCCTCCAAATAATCTCTCATTGCG
Source organism: uncultured Oscillospiraceae bacterium (assembly GCA_944387745.1). Next base: position 14,144 of record CALXGD010000087.1, on the reverse strand, counting down.
CCCTCCCCTGTTTCAGCCGTATAAATCGGTCCTCATCAAAGGCGGGGTTGACCGCCCCCTCCCCCAGAGACGTGGGGCGTCCACATACGGGACAGCGTGGCTCCTCCGCCTTGACGCGGCAGCTGGGGCACAGCCGTGACAGCTTCTCCTCCTGGTCCAGGGCCATATGAGTCAGGCACCAAACAAAGTCCCGGTCCCGCATGGCCCTGGACCGTTCCTCGGTGGGCAGGGCGTGAAAGGCCTTCAGCACCTTCCAGCGCAGCCGCTCCTCTCCGTTCTCACTTAGTTTTTTTTTACATCCTCCGCCTGAGCCTGTTCCATACCCAGAGGTGGATTCTCCTCCCGGTTGAACCGGCTCCAGGTTCCAATCAGGGCGTCGATCTCCTCCACTCTCAGACCGGTCAGTACCTGGCGGCCACTGGAAAAGACCGGTTTTCCCTCCGCAGTCTCCAGCGCCCGGGCCAGCAGGCAGGCGTTGGAGCACAGGGCCCGCTCCCGCTCTCCCTGGGCCAACTCCTCAGCCTCTCTCCGGGCCTGGAGCACTTCCAAGGCGGACAGCAGCCGCAGCCGCATCCCGTTTTGAAGATCCATCCAGTCCCGGCGGGCCAAAATAGATATGCTCATTGCTTACACCTCCGTCTCCAGCCGTTTGCCGGCCACAATGGTCACCTGCTCCAGTACCATGTCTCCCAGGGTGCCGGTCTCCTGGATCCCACTCCATTGACAGTTGGAGTAGATCACCTTTCGATCCGGTTTGCAGATCACCAGAGAGAAGTCACTCAGACTGTAAAAATCAATACCGTCCCGGATGGCCTCGTCGGTGGCGTACAGCCGGGTCAGCTCCAGCACATGGGTGGCCTGTCCCGGGACGGTGGCCACGGGCTCCGATTCGCCGAAGGCCTCCACTGCCCGGCTGGTCTTGGCGGCCTTGGCTGTATAGCTCTGTACTACAGCCACCTTGGTGCCGTCCACCTCCAGATAGATGTCGCTGCTGGTTGGAAATCCTGCAATGCTCAATGAAAACTCCCTCCTTGCTTCATCCGGGCCGTCCGGTTCCCGGGCGGCCCGCAGTTGGTCAGATGGTGATGCTGGCCGTCAGCCAGATCTGGTTGAGACCGTGAGCCACGGTGAAGGAGAACTCCACCAGGCACACAGTGGGGTTTTCTGGGTCCGCTGTCACCGTCACATGCTCATAGCCGGTGATGATCTCACGGCTGAGCTTGTTCTCCAGCTCCAGCACCACCTGGGAGCGGATGGCCCCCCGGCTCTGTTCAGTATTTTTTGCCCGGCGGAACTTGGATCGCAGAGCGTCCCGAATTGCGGGAATCACGTCATCTACAATCAAAATGGTGGACAGCTCCCGCCATGTGGAATCGGGAGAGCTCCCGGTGGTGGTGCGGGTGGTAATACCCCGCACTACGGAAATGACACCCGATACGCTCTCCAGAGGGGTCACGCCGCCTCGAACCAGAAGGTCCACATCGTTGTCGCTGTACCCCTGGGAGAGGCCCTTCAGCCCCATCAGCTCCGCCCCGCTCAAGGGGAGAGCCGGGTCTGTCTGGGCGGCAATGGCCCCCGCCACCGCCGCGGCGGCGGTGAGGCCGGACAGAGCGGTCCCGTCGCTGTCGGTCCCGCCGGGGGCCACCAGCACCACCCGTTCACTGTTGAGGGCCTCTGCCCGTTCCACCAGGTTGGCTACCGTCTCACCGGCCGCCCCGGCCACCACAGCGATCCGCTCCCGCCGGGCAGCGGAGGCGGAGACCACACTGTCCCGCAGGTCCTGCTGATCACTCTGGGTGGTGCTGTCGCACACCACCACGCTGATATTTTCCAAAGCGGCCAGGGCGGCAAAGCCGGCCTCATACCCGTCGGCGCTGGCCACGGGGACCGCCGCGACGGCGGCGGCCCCGTTGAGCAGAATTACCCGGATCAGCTCGGACATGTCCTGACCGCCGGCGCTGCCAAAAATCGTCACCGCATCCTCGTAGCTGGTGATGGTATAGACCGTGTTGGCGGTGGCCTTGGCGTTCACCGCCACCAGCCCTACGGTCTTTCTCCCTCCGCTTCCGCGGACAAGGGAGGACGCGCCATAGGAGGAATACACCCCTGGGCGCTCGTGCGTGGTCATACTCATAAAATTTGCTCCCCTCTGATCTCAAAGTCCAGGAATGTGCCGCCCGGCTGAGCCGCAGCGTACAGACAGACGGTGCACACCGCCTGAGCCGGCTTGCGCAGCAGGCGGCTGTCCTGGTCATATACAGTCTCTCCACTGGAAAATTCCTGAAAGGTGAGGCCGTCCGGTCCTCCTCCGGCGCAGGCCAGGGCCAGGTCATCCAGGGCGGTTTGCAGGGCCGTCTCTCCTGCCTGAGCCGGCGCATACAGGTCCAGGCCGAAGGTGAGCCGGGCCCTGTGTCCGTACAATTCCTCCCACTGTCCGGTCTCCTGGTTGTACCGCTCGCCCAGATAGGTTTGAAAGCCTGCCGGGCCCCACTGAAAGGCCCTGAGCGTCACCACAGCCACCGCCTTCTCCCGGTGCAGCCGCTCTTGGGCGGGCCATGCCACCGCCGCAGGGACGCCCAGGCGGTTGAGATAGTCCGCTACTGCCTCCCGGACGGTATCCAATTCTCTGCTCACAGCGTTCCCTCCTGTTCTGGATCCCGCGGCCGGAGCACTGCCCAGGTGTACAGGCCCGTCTGCCCCACATAGACCAGGTGAACGGACTGTACGGTATAGGCTGCTCCGTTCCACTCCACCCAGTCTGTCCGGGCCAGCGGCTGCCCCGCCTCTCCCAGATATAAAAACCGGTCCTCCCGCCGCAGGCCCAGGGGACTGGGGACCTGCTGCTCCCGCCCGGTCTCCCGGATGGGCTGGAGGAAGGCCCTTCCGTTCGTCTCCGTCTCCCCCCGGTGCAGCGTCACCTCCTGTCCATATCGGGCCAGCAGTGCGGACCACGTCCGCTCCATCATCCCCCCACCCCCAGAAAGGCAAAGCCGCTGTCCTGGAGATAGGGGGCCATAATCCGCCCAGCCTGGTCCAGGAGGGCGGCCGTTTCCCGACCGCCCTCCTTCCGGATGGTCACGTCTCCGGCGGTGAAGGCAGTGACGCCCTCGCCCCCGTTCCCCGTGTTCAACCACGCCAGGGCCATCCAGGCCGCAGCGGGCACAAAGGCACTCTCACAGTCATCCGGCGTCACACCCGGCCTCAGCCGGCCCTCCAGCTCCTGCTGAGCCGCCTGACACAGAACGGACAGCAGCTCCTCCTGGTCTGTCTCCGCCCCCAGAGCCTTGGCCAGGGCTACGATCTTTTCCGTCATCTCAGCTGTCCCCGCCGGCTGAAGCCGCCTTGATCTTCAGAACCCGGGAGGCGGCGGGGAACAGCTTAGCAAAGCCGCACAGGGTGGTGATGGCTGCCCGCTCCAGCTGCCGGTCGATGAGCTTGTCGTACTCCACCATCACGTCGCTGCCCTGGACCAGCTCCAGGGCATACCGGTGGTCCAGGCCGATGGCGGTGCCCTCGGGCACTGCAGAGGTGCGCAGCAGAGTGGCCCCCAAGGGGGTGGTGAGCTTGCCGGTGCCCTGGAAGTTTAGGCCGGTGAGGGGGTCCTTGAACTCGCTGAGCTTGAGCATCTTCAGCATCACGTCGGGGCTGACCAGGATGGTGTTCATCTCATAGGGGTCAAACTTGCCCCAGAACTCCACCAGCTCGTCATAGGTGAGGGCGGAGGCGGTGGAAGTCTCGTCCACGGCGGCGGCGTTCCCGTTGCCGTCCCCGTTCATCAGCACCTCCACCCCGTCGGACAGGAGCATCCGGGCGATGTGGGCCCCCATCTGTCGCAGGGTGACGGAGAACAGGTCCAGCTTCTGATAGCGCACCGCCTCATAGGAGGCCACCAGCATCCGGCCCCGCTTGTGGAGCTTCACCAGGTTGGCCTGCACCTTGATAGTGGTGGCGGGAATGGCCGCCCCCTCGTCTACCGCCTTCAGCTCTTTCTCACCGCCCCCGGCCTCGGCGGTGATAGAGCGGTAGTCCATCCCCTCAAAGCGGGTGGTGGCGGCGGTGATAGCGGGAAGCAGGTTGGCCTCCTCCATCCCCGGGCGCACCGACCGGGCGATGTATTCGGGGAAGAGCACCGCCGAGTCCGCCGTGCGGAAGAATTTCTCCACCGGGTCGGAGGCCACCCCCTTCACCTTGATGTCAAAGCGCTTGAGCTGCCGCTGAAAGGCGTCCAGCCCCTCCAGGCTGGTCCCCTTGTACTGTTCCGAGGGATCCAGCCGTTCCAGCACCTGGGTAAAGGAGCGGCCCGCCTCCTGATACATCCCCTTCTCCAGGCGGATGGTATCGAATTGATTTGCCATCTTGTAAAACCTCCTTATTCTTTTACAGACAAATAACCGCGGTCTTGGCCGTACTGTCCGCACTGACCACCAGGGCAGGTACTCCGCCGGCGGAGGCGGCCTGCACTCCGCCGCTGCCGTCGGCGGACAGATTGACCCGGCCCAGATTCACCGTGCCGGTGGTGGCTACCGTCAGGAATCCCTTCACCTGTACTCCAGCAAAGCCGTTCCGGGTGGAGAGGGCTAGGCCTGCAAAGGCGTCGCCTGAGCTGCACGCTCCCACCTGGCCGTTGGCCGTGACCTTCACCACCTGTCCAGGTTTTACGTCGTCCTTTGCGGCAAAGGTAACCACTGCCGCGCCGATGTCCTCAAAAGAGACCTTACTCATGTGTTTTCCTCCTCTTATTTTTTTGATATACACAGCGTAGGGGAGAGATTTCCTCTCCCGCTGGACCTTACACTAGGAAGGCCCCGTCCTCCTCAGACCTTTTTTCACCCTCCTGCCGGTAGCTCAGCTGCGCCGCCAGGGGGTAGCGCTCCCGGGCTCGGGCCTCATAGGCTCCCTTCAGCTCCAGCAGCTCCCCCTCATCAAGCTTGTCCGCAATGGCTTTCAGCACCTGTAAATCCAGATTGGGGTCGGCCAGCCCTCCCAGCCGCACCACATCGGCCCGCAGGGCGGCCAGCCACCTCCGGCCCGCCAGCGCTTGCCGCTCCAAAGTCTCCAGCTCCTTTGTACAGGCGGTGTTTCCCTGGACCAGCTCTCTCAGCGCGGTGGGTTTCCGGCCGGACATAAAGCCCTTTACCACCCCGGCGCCGGGTTGGGCAGGCACCGCCACAAAGGAGAACTCATAGGCGTCGGATGCCCCCTCCAGACTGAGATAGCACAGCTTCCCGTCGTACCGTTCGCCGGGCCTGTGGCCGCAGTTTTCCTCCTTGGCCGCGCCGCAGATGGAGCACACCGCCCGTTCCACGGCGCAGGCCACGCTGACCTCCTTTTTGATGCCGCCCTCGATTTCGGCGATCAAGCCCTGGTTATCCGGGGTGCGGACCATATAGGCGTACCCCTTTAGCCAGCGGTAGGGGTCCCCGGCCTGAGTGAACCGTCCAGACTCCGCCACAACCTCGGTGCGGTAGAGCCGGGCCGCCTGGCCTTTGGCGCTCCAGTTGTGGTCAAAGAGTCCGCTCTTGCCCGCAAACAGGGGGGCCAGCTGCTCCAATGTCCCCGGGGCAAAGCGCTCCCCGTCCCGGTCTACCTCGTTGTCACACAGCCGCACGGAGAAGGTGTATATCTGCTCCGCCGTCAGCTGTGTGCGGCTGAGCCGGTTAATGGCCTCCAGATGTTCAGGAGGCAGAGGGGATGGATGTTCTTGATTCGTTTTGATGACTTTCATGTGTTCTCCCTTCTGATCTGTTCTGTCTGGGCCCGATAGAGGGCGGCTCTGGCCTCCTCTACCAGGTCCTGGAGATTGATATCCTCCCAGTCCACGGTGGCTTGGCCCGGGATCCCGTGGAGGCGCATCCACAGAGAACTAATTTTCCGTATCACAGGCTCCACATTCCGCCGGATGGCAGTGATCTCGCTGGTGAGCAGGTCGGCCTGTTGGGCGCTCATGCGCTCGGTGGACGACCAGGATAGTCCAAGCAGAAAGGGGGGAATCCCCGTCCGGGCAATGAGCTGCTCCAAAATCTGCCGCACCGGCACCTCGCTGTCTAGGATCTGACTGTCCGCCCCAATGACTTTAATGTCCACGTCCCCTACCGCCACAAAGTCCCTCACCGCCCCCTGTCGGGTAGAGCCCATAGCAGAGGACCACTCCCTGGCCACCAGCTCCCCCCGCTCCTGGGCGGACAGGCCGTCCCCCTCGCCGGGTTTGCACACCACCGCAAAGCGCAGGCTGCCCGCCCGCTCCCAGTTCTGGCCAATGGCCTGATAGATTTTCAGCAGGATGCCACACAAGAAGGGCATGGACCGGAGCAGTGACGCCCCATAGGGGAAGTCCGTCCCCGGCTGAAAGGGGGTGAACAATAGGAGTTCCTGCCAGGGTAGCTCCTGGAGCTGTCCGCCCCGGTCCCGTGCGCACAGCCGGAAATCCAGGGGGGTGTCCCCTTCCTGGACCTCCACCTGGCCGGGGTCGGCGCACAGCAGGGCGGCGATGTCCCGCCCGTCTGGGGTCAGGACCATCTCACCCACCCCCTGGCCGCAGGTAAACATGGAGTCCAGATACTGGTCCAAAAAGGACTGGATCCCTGTCTGGCCCCTCCCGGTGTCCACCTGGAGCAAAAAACGATCCAATTCCTCCTGGCCCGCTGGGTCTGGGCACCGGACCAACACACCCCCGCACAGCCGCACCAGCTTGAGAATGGCGGCGTCCACAATGGGCACCGCCTCCCGGATGGAGCGGTACAGGTCCAGCTCTCCCCGGCCTAGCGGGACGTACCGGTCCACCGCCCCAAAGGGGTGATGCGCCGTGTCCCGCAGCTGTACCTGGGGGAGTCGGACCTCCGGTTTTTTCTTCGCAAACCATTTCAAAATTACCTTCCTCCGTTTCTCGGATCTCCACGTCCGGCGCGTCCAAACGGTAAGAGAGGGCGTGCCTGGCTATTTTTTATCCGATGTTCCGCTCCACGCTTCCGGCAAAAAAACCGCCGCCACTTTTTGCCGCCACCGTGGCGGCAAAGTAGCGGATCTCATCCATGGCGTGGTCGTGTTCTTTGATGACCCGGTCGCCTGCGGTTCCGGAGGTATCCCACCGGTACAGGCCAAACTCCCGAATGGCGTCCTCACAGGGGGAGCAGATGACCAGCTTTCCCGACCGCAGCAGCTCCGCTGTAATACGGATGCCAGAGAGCACGTCATTTTGAGCTTTGTACACCGGCCACCCCTCCCGGCGGAGCAGCTCCAAAAAGCTGGCCGCTGATGGGTCTGCGATCACGCCGCTCAGGGTCCGCCCACCGGCCAGCTCCGCCAGGTCCCGGGCGTACTCCCCGTCTGTTTTCTGCCGCCGCTCCCTTCGGGAGTCGTAGTAAAACTCCTTTACCCGATACCACACCCCGCCCTTTTGTCCCCACAGTCCCATAGAGGTAGGGTTCACGGTCCCGTAGTCGCAGGAGATATACCAGGGCCCGGCCAAATCCTCCGGGACCTTTCGTACCAGCTCTGGCCCAAAGAAATCGTAGACCAGCCCCTCCGCCTCCGTCCACTCCCCCAGGATAAACCGCCGGTAGAAGGCCCCCTGAAACAAGGACTCATACCGCTGTACGATCTCCGGGGAGAGCCCCGGGTTGTCTCCCATGGTAAAAGTCAGCCGTAGGACGTTTTTCTCGGTGGCCTTCTGCACCCACTCCCGATAAAACCAGTGGGCCGGACTCTCTGGATTGCAGGAGAACCACAGCCGGCTCCCCTCCACCGAGCAGCGGGCGCACATCTGCTCCACAAAGGAGCGGGGCATCAGCGCCGCCTCGTCCAGGAGCGCCCCCGCCAGGGTGATTCCCTGGACCAGGGCGGCGGACCGCTCGTCCAGACCGCCGAACAGGTAAAAGGTGTTCTGCCGCCGGCCCAGGGTGACTTCGATTCGATTTTGTGAGCTGCGCTCATCCAATCGAAAGCCCATTTTTCGGAGCAGCGGCCGCAACTCCTGTAGAAGATTCCGCCGCACCGCCGGGACGGATTTACCGCACAGGGCAAAGGTTTTCCCCGAAAAACAGGTCATGGCCCAACAGAAGAAGGACAGTCCGGTACACAGTGTTTTTCCACTGCGCACCGCCCCGTCGCAGAGGATGGCGTCGTAGCAGCTGTCCTGGGAGCTGGGCCGCCACCAGGTGAGGACTCTCCTCTGCTTGGGAGAAAATTTCAATCCCTTCAATCCTCCAGCCCCTCCATACGCCGGAGAAAGTCCTCCAGCTGGTCCTCTCCACCGGGGCCGCTCAGCTCCAGCAGCCGCTCCAGAGCCCGCATCCGGTCGGTAAACTTCATCTCCACCGTCCCCGCGCCGCTGCGCCGGAACTCAGTTAGGGCAGACAGATCCAGCCGCCCGATGGTGTCCCGCTCCTCCTCCGGGAGGAAGGCCAGCTTGACAGCGTCGTTTACCTTGGCGCAGGCTAGCTTCCGCATTTGCTCCAGCAGCAGTGCCCGGTCCAGTTTTTTAGTTTCCTGTTTCACCATATCCCTCCTCACCCTGGGCGGGCAGAGGGCAAAAGTTGCATCCTTTCGTCCACGCATAGAAAAATTTCTTTTGCGGCGGCGTGATTTTACAAAAAAAGCTCTTGTCAGGAGGTATGGTAAAAGACGCGCCCGGCGGAAAACAAAAATTTACCGGAGCCCGCTCTGGTATAGAAGCTCCTGCGCCTCCACATCCTGAATGCACAGCTGCAATCAATTTGGAGAGGGAGGCATTTGTCCTATGAAGCGAGTTTTGGCTCTGACGCTGACCATTGTGCTCCTCGCTGTCCCCGCCTCGGCGGTGGGGACAGACACTGGGGCGGTCCAGCCTGGTTTGGAGCTCTCCGCCGCATCCGCGGTACTGATGGAGAAGGAGACCGGAGAGCTGCTCTATGAGAAGGAGTCCCACCAAAAGCTGGAGCCGGCCAGCGTCACCAAGGTTATGACCCTGCTGCTGATCTTTGAGGCCCTGGACTCCGGCCGCATCAGCCGAGAAGATGTTGTCACAGTATCTGCCAACGCCGCCGGCATGGGAGGCTCCCAGGTCTATTTAAGAGAGGGGGAGCAGATGACGGTGGCGGAGCTGGTGAAATGCATCACCGTGGTCTCCGGCAACGACGCAGCCGTGGCAATGGCGGAGTATCTGGCCGGCAGCGAGACCGCCTTTGTGGCCCAAATGAATCAGCGGGCCCGGGAGCTGGGGATGGAGGACACTACGTTTTGCAACTGCACCGGCCTGCCCGCTCGGGAGCATGTGACCAGCGCCCACGACATCGCCCTTATGTCCCGGGAGCTGATTCTCCGGCACCCTGGGATTCGGGAATATTCCACAATCTGGATGGACTCCATCCGGGAGGGGACTTTCGGCCTCACCAACACCAACCGCCTGGTGCGGTTTTATCCCGGGGCCACCGGTCTGAAAACCGGCTCCACCGACTCAGCCCTCTACTGCATGTCCGCCACGGCGGAGCGAGACGGCATGGAGCTCATTGCAGTGGTGATGAAATCCCCCACCTCCGCCCACCGGTTTGAGGACGCCAAAAAGCTCCTGGACTACGGCTTTGCCACCTATACCCTGGTCAGTGTGTATCCAGATGCCCCCCTGTCACCCATCCCCGTCCTCCTGGGGGAGCGAGAGCAGGTCCAGCCCCGCCTGGCGCGGGACTGCCACCTGCTGGTGCAGAAGAGCCAGGAGGGGCAGATCACTTCCCAGGTAACCTTGGCCCAGGATCTGGCCGCGCCGGTGGAGCCGGGCCAGACCGTGGGAGAGATGGTCGTCTCTGTGGACGGTCAGGTGCGGGCGTCCATTCCGATTCTGGCAGCGCAGGGGGTGGAGCGCCTCACCGTGCCAAAGATTTTTTCCCGCCTGCTAGAGCAGCTTCTGATGGCAGAATAGGGACAATCGAAGGCTGCCCCGCCCCTGGAAGGAGCGTATCGGCGCTCGGGGCGGGGCACCTTTGGACTGTATCTGCCTATAAAATTCCATTTCACGTCCTTTTGACTTGACGGTGTTGGATACCTGTTGTATAATTTATATAAATATTGGGGGTGTCGTTTTTATGCGCTTGTCATTTTGCACGCAAAAGCGGCTGCCCCGATAGGAATGAGGTGATCCCATTGGTCAAGAACCATGAAAAACTATCCGATTTTGACCTGTATTTAGAGCTGGAGGCCTTTTCCGAGGGGCGCAGTTGCCACGCCTGGCGGTGTTTCGGCGCTCATATGGATGAGGTAGACGGCCAGAGCGGCTGCACCTTCCGGGTCTGGGCGCCCAACGCCGCGCAGGTGTGTGTCTTTGGTGACTTTAACGGATGGGACGAAAACGCCGATCCCCTGGAGAAGCAGGAGGGCGGCATCTGGACGGGCTTTGTACCCGGCCTGAAACGGTATGATACTTACAAATACGCCATTCACGGCCAGAACGGGGAGGTCGTGGCCAAGGCGGACCCCTACGCCTTCCACGCAGAGACCCGCCCGGGCAACGCCTCCAAGAACTATGAGCTGGAGGACTACCCCTGGGAGGATCAAAGCTGGTTGGACTACCGGGCCAAGAATCCACCCTACCGCCGGCCCATGAACATCTATGAGTGTCACCTGGGCTCCTGGCGGCGCACTGGCGAGGGGGAGTTTCTCTCCTACCGAGACACCGCCCGATACCTAGTTCCCTATGTCAAGGAGATGGGCTACACCCATGTGGAGCTGCTCCCGGTGATGGAGCACCCCCTGGACGCCTCCTGGGGCTACCAGGTCACCGGCTACTTTGCGGCCACCAGCCGCTTTGGCACACCGGACGATCTGAAATACCTCATCGACCAGCTCCACCAGGCCGGAGTGGGGGTCATTTTGGACTGGGTTCCCGCCCACTTCCCCCGAGACGCCTTCGGGCTGTATCACTTTGACGGCGGTCCCACCTATGAGTATGCCGACGCCCGAAAGGGGGAGCACCCGGACTGGGGCACCCAGGTCTTTGACCTTGGCCGCAGTGAGGTGCGCTCCTTCCTGTTCTCCAACGCCATGTTCTGGCTGGAGGAGTACCACGCCGACGGCCTGCGGGTGGACGCAGTGTCCTCCATGCTGTACCTGGACTATGGCCGGCAGGACGGGGCCTGGATGCCCAATATCCACGGCGGCAAGGAGAATCTGGAGGCCATCGAGTTTTTCCAGAAGCTGAACACCACCGTCTTTGCCGCCCACCCGGACGTGCTGATGATTGCGGAGGAATCCACCGCCTGGCCCAAAGTTACGTATCCGGTGGACGATGGGGGGCTGGGCTTCAACTTCAAGTGGAACATGGGCTGGATGAACGATATCTGCCACTATATCAAGCTGGATCCCTACTTCCGGCAGTTTAACCACCGGGACATCACCTTCTCCCTCATGTACGCCTTCTCAGAGAATTACATTCTCCCCCTCTCCCATGACGAGGTGGTCCACATGAAGGGCTCCTTCCTGGGAAAGATGCCCGGGGATAACCAGGAGAAATTCGCCGGTGTCCGGGCCTTCTACACCTACATGCTCACCCATCCGGGCAAGAAGCTCTCCTTTATGGGGGCTGAGATCGGCCAGTGGAACGAGTGGCATTACGAGTACTCTCTGGACTGGCATCTGCTTCAGTACGAACCCCACCGCCAGATCCACGCCTTCTTCAAGGCGGCCAACGCCCTCTATTTGGCCCAGCCCCCCCTGTGGGAACAGGACGACTCCTGGCAGGGCTTCCAGTGGCTGTGCGCTGACGACAACAAGGCGGATACCATCGCCTTCCTCCGCTGGGACCGGAAGGGAACCCCACTCATCGTGGTGTGCAACTTCTCTCCCGTCCACCGGAAGGGCTACTATGTGGGCGCCCCCTTTGCGGGTACATGGACCCCCATCTTCAACACCGACGCGGCGGAGTTCGGCGGCAGCGGCCTGGGGGATACATCCCCCCTCAAGACGGTGAACACCCCCTGCCACGACCAGGAACAGGCCCTGTCCATCGACCTGCCCCCCATGTCCGCTATGATCTATCAGTGCACCCGCCGCAGTCCGGTGCGGAAAAAGAAGGAGGCAGGGGAGAAGTCCTCCGATAAGAAAAAGCCGGCAAAGGGCAAAAAATCCAGTGAGAGCGGCAAATCCGCCGCCGCCAAGACCGCCGCCCGAAAATCCAAGGCCGCGGCCCGGCCCGCCCCCAAATCCGGCAAAACAGAGACCTGATCCGGCGTAGTCCTCCCAATCGGGGAGTTTACACTACAACAGAGGTGAACGACATATGAAAAAAGAAGTTGTGGCCATGCTGTTGGCGGGCGGACAGGGCAGCCGTCTGTACGCCCTCACCAGCCAGGTGGCCAAACCCGCCGTCCCCTTCGGTGGGAAGTATCGCATCATTGACTTTCCCCTTTCCAACTGCGTCAACTCCGGCATCGATACAGTGGGCGTGCTCACTCCGTACCGCCCCCTGGCGCTGAACAGCTACATCGGCCCGGGCCAGCCCTGGGATCTGGACCGGTCCGACGGCGGCGTGCATATCCTCCCCCCCTACATGCGGGAGGGGGACCAGGGCACCTGGTACAAGGGCACCGCCAACGCCATCTATCAGAACATCGGATTTCTAGACATGTATAATCCGGATTATGTAGTGATCCTCTCTGGCGATCACATCTATAAGATGGACTACTCCGACATGGTGGCCCAGCACAAGAAGGCGGAGGCCGCCTGCACCATCTCCGTGCTGGAGGTGACTCTGGAGGAGGCCACTCGCTTCGGCATTATGAACGTGGACGAAAATGACCAGATCTATGAGTTTGAGGAGAAACCCAAGCACCCCAAGAGCAATCTGGCCTCCATGGGCATCTATGTGTTTACCTGGTCTAAGCTGCGCCAGTACCTTATCGACGACGAGGCCGACCCTAACTCCTCCAATGACTTCGGCAAAAACATTATCCCCACTATGCTGGCCGCCAAGGAGAAGCTGATGGCCTACCGCTTCCACGGCTACTGGAAGGACGTGGGCACCATCGAGTCTCTGTGGGACGCCAACATGGACATGCTGGCTCCTCACAGCGGCATTGACCTCTACGACCCCAGCTGGCCCATCTATGCCCGTACGCCCATCAAACCGCCTCACGTCACCGGTCCCAACGCGCAGGTCTCCCACTCCCTGGTTACCGGCGGATGCCGGGTGGATGGCGCGGTGGAAAACTCGGTGCTCTTCCACTCTGTCACCGTGGAGGAGGGAGCTGACGTGCAGTACTCCATTCTCATGCCCGGGGCCGTGGTGAAGAAGGGTGCAACTGTAGCCTACTCCATCGTGGCGGAGAACGCTGTCATCGGCGAGGAAGCTGCGGTGGGCGCCCCGCCCAGCGAGGACCCGGATTGGGGCATCGCCGTAGTGGGCAGCGGCGTATCCATCGGGGACAAGGCCACGGTCAAACCCCACGCCATGATTCGGGAAGATGTGAAAGGAGGTGAGCAGGCATGAATGACCTGCACGGCATTATTTTTGCGTACCGGTCTGACGCCAACCTGGGGGAGCTGACCCGCCCCCGAAATACCTGCTCCCTGCCCTTCGGCGGCCGTTACCGCCTGGTGGATTTCATGCTGTCCAACTACGTCAATGCCGGCATTACCGACGTGGGCGTTATCGTACACCAGAGCTATCAGTCCCTGTTAGACCACCTGGGCTCCGGCAAGGACTGGGATCTGTCCCGCCGCCACGGCGGTCTGCGCATCCTGCCTCCCTTTGGCTATGCGGAGCGGGGCGGCGAGTACCGGGGCAGTATGGACGCCCTGGCCGGCGTGGCCGACTACCTGGAAAACATCCGTCAGGAGTATGTGATCCTGGCCTGGGGCGATATGGCAGTGAATCTGCCAGTGACCGAAGTGCTCCAGCGGCACCTGGATGCCGGGGCGGACGTGACCATGGTGTGCACTCCCACCCTGAAGGGCGCCCCCCGCTTCTCCGAGTATGTGGAGGTGGACGAGGAGGGCCGGGTCACCGATCTGTCCGTTCACCCCGTGGCCGCAGACAAGACTCTGGAGAGTCTGGGCATCTATATTCTCTCCAAGAAGCTGCTGCTGGACATGGTGGACTACTGCGCCGCCCATGACATCTTTGATTTTGTCCGCGGCGTGCTCCAGCCCCGTCTGAAAACCCTGAAGCTCATGTCCTATAT
>CALXGD010000086.1 GCA_944387745.1 uncultured Oscillospiraceae bacterium | reverse complement strand
TCTTCGACGCCCTCCGCGCCTTTGACCACACCTCGGTTCGACACATCTGGGCCCAGTGCCCGGACCCCTCCGGCCTGGGGCTGGCCATTGCCAACCGGCTGAACAAGGCGGCCGGGTTTCATATCATCCAACTGGAAGAAAAGTGAGTGTAAAAGACTATGATTCAAATCGAGATCAAAGACAATATCGCCATCGTCACCCCTGACCATCCCATTGCCGACGGAAAGGACGCCAGGGACGTGATCCGCGCCGTCCGCTTCCAGACGGGACGGAGCGGTATGCTCCTGAAGCGGGAGGCCTTTGTGCCCGAGATGTTCGACCTGTCCACCGGGGTGGTGACCCAGGTGATCCAGGCGTTTAACGAGGAAAACATGCGCCTGGCCATTGTAGGGGATCTGTACGACTGTTACCAGACCTCTATGCGGGACGTGATCTTCACCAGCGGCCGGGGTGGACAGGTGAGCTTCTGGGAGACCGAGGCCGAGGGCCTGGCCTGGCTGAATAAGAAATAAGATCCCCGTCAGCTCCTGGGCCGCAAGGGTGCAACCTCCCGTTGCGGAGGAATTGCTTTACACTTCGCCGCTGTTTGATTATCATGGAGCTGAGGTGAGCAATATGACGCTAGGTGAAAATCTACAGCGGCTGCGCAAGGAAGCGGGCCTGTCTCAGGAGGAGGTGGCCCAGGCCCTGTTTGTCTCCCGTCAGTCTGTCTCCAAGTGGGAGAACGACCGGGCAGAGCCGGGGGTGGAGAATCTGAAAGCCCTGGCACAGCTGTACAGAGTGACCCTGGACTGCCTGATGGGGGCGGAGTCTGCCGTGGATTCTAGCGCCGCGTCTGCGTCTGTCCGGGAGCCGGAGAGGGCGCCCTCTGGTGCCTACCTGTTCTGGACGGCACTGCTGCTGGGGATCACAGTGGCCACGGGCCTCTTTACCTGGAACAGCTACGGCCGGTTCAATATCCCCTTTTCTCTGCTTGCCATGGTGGTGGGGATCTGGGTGCGATACCCGGCTATGTGGGTGGTGATCCAATGCTTCAACGGGGTGAACGCCCTTTTGAGTGGTGTCAGCCTGCTCCTGGGTCATTTCCCCGGTCTATTGAGTTTGCTGGTTCACAGCAGCTATCTCTTGATTATGTATACTCCATCCATTCGGAGGCGGTTTCGTATGCTGAAAAGGAAGCCTATGACGGTCCTAGGCATCACTGGCCCCACCGGGGCGGGGAAAACCACCGCTCTGAGGGTGGTGGAACAGCTGGGTGGGGCGGTCATCGACTGCGACCAGGTTTACCACGAACTACTGGAAAGTGATATTGCCTTACAGGAAAAACTGGAGAGCGCCTTCGGCCCTCTGCGGGGAGAGGACGGGGCCATCGACCGAAAGAAGCTGGGGGCCATCGTCTTTGGGGACCGGTCGAAGCTCCAGCAGCTCAACGCCATCGCCCAGACGGCCACAGTGGAGCGCACCCGGGAGCTGCTGGAGGACTGCCGGCGCCGGGGGCGGGAGCTGGCGGCGGTGGACGCCATTGGTCTGCTGGAGAGCCCGTTGGCCGAGCTGTGCAGCGCCACCATCGCGGTGATTGCCCCTCCGGAGGCGCGGGTGAAGCGCATCATGGCCCGGGAGGGGATCTCGGAGGAGTACGCCTGGTCCCGGGTGCGGGCCCAGAAGCCGGACGAGTATTTTGTGGAGGGGTGCGGCTACACCCTGTGGAACGACTGCGCCGAGCCGGAGGAATTTGCCCGCCAGGTCAGGACGCTGTTGGAATTGATTTTACATCGCGGCAAATAATACATCCATAAAAATATCTCCCATTTTATGTTGTGTGCTCAAGTGCAAGGTTTTTCTTGGTGTTCCTACCCCCTGCGGGGTGGGAACACACAAAAGAATTGGAGCTAAAATATAGGAACAAAGGAGGTTCTTCAATGGAGAAGAGCAGAGAAAAGTCCCGGGGTGACCAGCTGCGGGAGGCCCTGTGCTATGACAAGAAGAACGGCTATGACCGGATGGACCGGGCGGAGCTGGAGCCCATGGAGGCTTACTGCGCAGGCTACAAGCAGTTCCTGGATGCAGGCAAGACTGAGCGGGAGTGCGTGGACCGGGCTGTCGCCCTGGCGGAGGCCGCCGGCTTCCGGGAGTACCGCCGGGGAATGGAGCTGAAACCTGGGGATAAGATCTATCGGGTGAACCGGGGCAAGGCCATCATGCTGGCGGTGATGGGCCGGAAGGGCCTGGAGGCCGGGGTGAACATTGGGGCGGCCCACATCGACTCCCCCCGGCTGGACCTGAAGCAGAGCCCCCTCTATGAGGCGGACGAGCTGTCCTTTCTCAAGACGCACTACTACGGCGGCCTGCGAAAATATCAGTGGGTGACCATCCCCCTGGAGCTCCACGGGGTGGTTGTCCTGAAGAACGGGAACGTGATCCGGGTGTCCGTCGGCAATGGGGAGGGGGACCCCCTGTTCACCATTGACGACCTGCTGCCCCACCTGGGGGTGGAGCAGTCGAAAAAACCCCTCAGCGAGGCCATCCCCGCCGAGACCCTGAATATCCTGGTGGGCAGCCGCCCCCTCCTGGATGACGAGGGGAAGAACCGGGTGAAGCTGTCCGTTCTGGAGCTGCTCAACCGGAAGTACGGCATTGTGGAGGAGGACTTCATCTCCGCCGAGCTGTCCGCGGTCCCCGCCTTCCGCGCCTGCGACATCGGCTTTGACCGCTCCCTCATCGGCGCCTACGGACACGACGACCGGGTGTGCGCCTACGCCTGCTTCGCCGCCCTACTCCAGCTGGAGACACCGGAGCGCACCGCCGTATGTATGCTGGCGGACAAGGAGGAGATCGGCTCCGAGGGGGTCACCGGCATGAAGTCCGCCGCCTTCGACACCTTTATGGAGGACCTGTGCGACAGCCAGAAGGTGCCCCTGCGGGTGTG
>CALXGD010000085.1 GCA_944387745.1 uncultured Oscillospiraceae bacterium | reverse complement strand
CTGGTGGAGAGCATCGAGCGGGGCACGGAGACCTTTGGGCGGCCGGAGAAGGAACCCCTGGCACGTACGAATTTCGTCCGCTGACGCTCCAAAAGGGTCCTATGATTTTGTACCCGCAGGGGGCGGGAACCGCAGGAAACTTTTTCAATTTGGAAATCAAACCATGAAAGGGGCGGCAGGCTTATCCCAAAAGCCTGCCGCCCCTTCGTCACATGATGTGCTCCTCCGCACAGTTGTCCAGCACCCGCATACCCATCTCTCCCGGCTTGGCCACCGAAAAACGGGCGATGCTGTCCGGATCAAACTTCGAGCACAGCCGTAGCTGGGGATTGAGACGCAGGTCCTCCCCTATTCCGCGCGCCATGCCCGCCTTTTTCTTCCCTCGATCCATTTTCTTCACCCCTGGCTAGTATACCCATTTTCTCAGTCGAATGACTTGAAAAGCTCCCCCTCTATTCCCGCTATTTTACATATTCAGCGGAGATACCGGCCTGTAACACTGTCCGGATTGGCCGCGATCACAGCAGGCGGCCCTGCGGCCACCACTCGGCCACCCGCCTCTCCGCCCCCCGGCCCCATATCAATAATATAGTCGGCACTGCGAATCACATCCAGATCGTGCTCAATGACCAGGACCGTGGCTCCCTTTTGAATGAGAGTCTGAAACACCTCCAGCAGGGTCCTCACATCCAAGGGATGGAGACCGATGGTCGGCTCGTCAAACACAAAGATGGAGTCCTCCTGCCCTCGGCCCATCTCACTGGCCAGCTTCAGTCTCTGGGCCTCTCCCCCGGAGAGGCTGGGAGTCGCCTCTCCCAGAGTCAGATATCCCAGCCCCAGGTCTGCCAGCACCTGGAGCCGCTGACTGACCAGCTTCCAATCGGCACAGGCATCCAGGGCAAAGCGGACATCCATGGACATAAGCTCCGGCAGGGTGAACGCCGCCCCGGAGCGGGTCTTAACCCGCACCCGCCCCGCCTCCTTAGAGTAGCGGGAGCCCCGGCACTGGGGGCATGGAATGTCCACATCCGGAAGAAACTGCACATCCAGGCTGATCTCTCCAGTCCCGTCACACAGGGGGCAGCGGAGCTTTCCTGTATTATAGGAGAAGTCTCCCGCTTTATACCCCAGGGTCTTTGACTCCGGCTGCCTGGCAAAAATCTTTCTCAGCTCATCGTGCACATTGGCGTAGGTAGCCACCGTAGAGCGCACATTCACGCCGATTGGGGCGGCATCAATAAGCTTTATCTGCCGGATCCCCTCTGCTTCCACCCAATGCACATGCTCTGGAAGCGGCTGCCCGGCAATTGCGGCCTCCAGACCGGGGACCAGACTCTCCAGAAGCAGCGTCGTTTTTCCGGAGCCCGACACGCCGGTCACCACCGTCAGCCGCCCCTTGGGAAGCTCCACCTCCAGTGGCCTCACCGTATGGATGGCCCCAGCGGACAGTCGGAGCCGCCCCAGCCGGAACAGTTCATCCTCTGACCAAAAATGAGGCTGGAGCTTCTCCCGCCCTGCCAGGAAGGGTCCAATCCGAGAGTGGGGATTGGCGGCGATTTCCTCCACCGTCCCCTGGGCAAGCACCCGCCCCCCGTCTGCGCCGGCCTGGGGACCCATTTCAATGATCCAATCCGCTTTGGATAAAATCTGTGTGTCGTGGTCCACCAGCAGAACAGAATTTCCGTCCGCCACCAGATCGTCCATCACCCGGATGAGGCCCGTAATATTGGAGGGGTGCAGACCGATGGAGGGCTCGTCCAGCACATAGAGGACGCCGGTGGTTCGGTTTCGCACCGCCCGCGCCAGCTGCATCCTCTGCCGCTCCCCCGTGGACAGGGTGGAGGCGGCCCGGTCCAAGGTGAGATAGCCCAACCCCAGCTCCATCAGCCTCTGGGCCGCCATCTGGAAGGATTGACAGATACTCTGGGCCATGGGAACCATCTCCTCTGGGAGAGAAGCCGGCACCCCTTCCACCCATTTTGTCAGCTCGGACAGAGACATCTCACAGGCCTCGTCCAGTCCAATGCCCCGCAATCTGGGGGCGCGCGCCGCCGGAGAGAGGCGGGTGCCTCCACAGTCCGGACAGAGGTCCTCCCGAAGAAATTTCTCCACCCGCCTCATGCCCTTTTCATCCTTGACCTTGGACAGGGCGTTTTCCACCGTATGGACGGCGCTAAAATAGGTAAAATCCAGCTCCGCCGCGTCATTGGAATTTTTGGGGTGATAAAAGATGTGCTTCTTCACTGCGGGGCCATCATAGACGATTTGCTTCTCTTCCTCTGTCAGCTCCCGGAATGGCACATCTGTGCGCACCCCCATAGCGCGACACACGTCCGTCATCAGGGACCACATGAGGCTGTTCCAGGGGGCCACCGCCCCCTGTTCAATGGTCAAGGATTCATCCGGGATCAGGGCGGCGCGGTTCACCGTACGCACCACACCGGTGCCGCCGCAAGTGCGGCAGGCCCCCTGGCTGTTGAAGGCCAGCTCCTCTGCGCTGGGCGGGTCAAAGGCCGCCCCACACTGAGGGCAGATCAGCGTCTGTCCCGCCGCCACCGCCAGGGTGGGCTCCAGGTAGTGCCCGTTGGGGCACCGATGGCTGGCCAGCCGGGAGTACATCAGCCGCAGGCTGTTGAGCAGCTCTGTCCCGGTTCCGAAGGTGCTGCGGATTCCGGGGATACCGGGGCGCTGGTGGAGAGCCAGTGACGCCGGAATATACAGCACCTGGTCCACATCAGCTCTAGCCGCCTGAGTCATACGCCTGCGGGTGTAGGCGGACAGGGCCTCCAGATACCGGCGGGAGCCCTCCGCATACAGCACGCCCAGAGCCAAGGAGGACTTTCCAGACCCGGACACCCCGGCAATCCCCACAATTTTGTTCAGGGGAATGTCCACATCAATATTTTTCAGGTTATGCACTCTCGCCCCCCGGACCAGAATTTTAGGGGGCGCTTCTCGCTGTTCTCTCATCTTCCGCACCTCTTTCGGTTCCTGCTGTGCCGCCGGACCTTCAAGCATCAATCTCGTTTCATACTCCCAATGTAGTCAGGAAATCATATCTTCAAGGCACAGAAGGGAATTGGTAAGTCCCGGAGCAGATGGTTCCGCCTCAGCGGCCCTCCAGGCACACCGTCCTGGTCAGGTCCGCCAAAAAAAGCGCCTGCTGCCGTTTCAGATATAATTTGACAAAGGGCTTTAAAAACAGCTTCTTCGCCTCTACAACCTCTGTAAATTCCACCTGAGTCTCACCGCCCAGGGCCTGAAATGTCCCTGTCCAGTGTCCCCGCATATTAGTGTTCTCCATATCAAATTCCCACCGCCGGAGGGGCTCCAGGGCAGTCACAGTAAAGACAGTGGGATAGCCACTTTTGGTATACTCTATAAACTGTGTCTCATTCACCACATGGGTTTTGCTCAAATCCCTGCGCCAGGTGTAGCGGTCCACCTCTGTCACCGTCACCCATACCCTGTGGATGTCTGCTTGGATCACCGCCTTGAGCTTTGAAGTGACCACTCCCTCCACCTCCTAAAACCAGTTTTCTCCGCCCCTCCCCTTTTGGGTTTTTCAATATTCCGCTCCCTGGCAGGAATACAGAGGGGCCTATGTATTTTTACTGTACCACAGGTGGGCTGTCCTGTCACGGCCTACTGCATATTTTGTCCTATTTTTATTGATGAAGCCCAAACTCGCCGCTCCCCCAGATCTGCGCGTATGACCAATGCGCCGCCCCAGATGACTTTTCGGGGCACAGAGGCTAAGATCACTTACAGGAGGTTTTTGGACAACCTGAACTTTGCCGCACAGCGGCGGCACCCGGCTGTAACTCCAACTCAGCGCTTCGCGGCTGGAAGTGAGAGCCGACAGAATCAGCACACGGTGGGGCCTCTGAAAAAGCTCGTCGCAAGCGATATAACGCCTGCGACGAGCTGTGTTGCGATAGATATCGCTGATCTCGCTTTTATACTAGCCCCAATTCTTTTGTGTGTTCCCGTCCCCACAGGGTAGCGGAAACATTAAGGAAAAATTTTGAACTGGGGAACGCAAAATCGACTCTGCACCAATCTTCTTAATTGCGGGCGGCCTTCCCTTTCTTTGGCGCGAAAAGGGATTTCATATCCACCTTTTCCAACTGCAATAGCTTTATTTTCTTGTCAATCCCTCCGGCATAGCCTGTCAGACTGCCGCTTGTACCTACCACGCGATGGCAGGGGACAATAATGGAAATTTCATTGTGGCCCACTGCACCGCCTACAGCCTGTGCTGACATACGTGGCAGTCCTCTCTTTGCGGCGATCTGCTTTGCAATTTCGCCGTATGTCATCGTCTGGCCATATGGAATGGTACAGAGGATTTCCCACACCTCATTTTGAAAGTCTGTGCCTGTGAAATGAAGCGGCACAGTAAAGTCTGGCTCTTTTCCCGAAAAGTAAATGTCAAGCCACTGTTTTACTTTTTCAAAAAGGGGAATTTCTTTTTCCTCATGCTCCTTGTCCAGATAGAGGGCAAAATATTTTTGCCCCTCAAACCAGAGGCCGGTCAAACCAATCTCGTCGGCAGCCAATAGCATATTCCCGATCGGTGAGCGGTAATGACTGATGTACTGCATAT
The DNA here is from genome assembly GCA_944387745.1 of uncultured Oscillospiraceae bacterium. The sequence goes on along the minus strand of CALXGD010000085.1, from coordinate 7,326 downwards.
CATTCCTCCATACCGAAGTATTGGTTAGAGTCCTGCGGAGCCTGCGCCCGATCTGTGTCCGTATAGGAACGGATTTCCGAGCAGACCGTAATTTTATAGCTTTCAAACAGCTTTTCCCGTCCCTCTTTCTGGCTCATGCGGTGTTGCATGACATTCCGCCAGCGCTCTACGGCTGTTTCGTCCGTCCACACATTCATGGACAGCAGCTTGCCGTCCTCGTTCAGACTGGAAAACCGCTCTGCCCGGGTAAAGCCCTCAAATCCGGCAAGCATTGGCTTCAACATGGCCGCAAGGTCAAGGTATTTCTTCATTCCGGCCTCTGTGGGCTTTACTTCAAACAAGACAATAATATTTGCCATCCTTACTGCCTCCTGTTCTTTTTCGGCGCATAGTCTTTCATGCCGGGGATTGCCCCGCCTGCCACGGCCCAGAGATACAAGCTTGCTACACTGCAATAAGGGCTGAACCGCCGTCGGTATTTTTCAAACAGCTTTCGGTCTATTTTCCTGTGGTGGTAGACCATGCGTAGCCCGCGCTGGATTGCCAGATCATCAAAGCTGAATATGTCAGGCCGCTGTAAACAGATCAGCAAAATCATTTCCGCCGTCCATACGCCGATCCCCTTCAAAGAGGCCAGCGCCTGGATCGCCTCCCTATCTGGCAACTGGGAAATTTCCTGCAAAGCAAATTCCCCGGTTTTCACTTTTTCAGCGAAATCTTTGATGTATTCCGCTTTTCGGAATGTCATTCCAAAAGACTGCAACGTATCTATATCGGCTGCCGAAATGCTCTCTGCGTTCACTTCTCCAAACTGCGCTTTCATTCTCGTCCATATCGTCGCCTGTGCTTTCGTTGATATTTGCTGGCTGATGATGTGATGAACCACGGAAGAAAACAGGTCGGTATCTACCTCACGATCAACATGGCCGATCTCATCCATGACGGCACCCAAAATTTTGTCCTTGCCTTTCAAATATTCCACTTCGGTTTTTCCATAATGGAAGTACAATCGCCGGCCCTCCGCTCTGTCACGCCTATTGCTTTTATACACGCTTTGTTTTCTTCTTATTTTCTAATATTTTCCCGGTGCATTTTATTATATCATGTGTATTGAAAAATAAAAGCCCTTTTTGAAAAGCGCTTTGTGGTTCGATGGACGGGACATTACCTCCTTTTTGAAAAATCTCCAGTATCTTTCTGCCCTGCTCATCCTCATTCAGTCGCTCGAAAGTGAGATAGGCCCCCTTCTTACATAATGTCTGCCAGTGGCGTTTCCTGCGCACTTCGCCCTTGTGTTCCACCCCGATTTATGCTATCCTAGCCTTACAAAGCGCCGCAGGGTGCCCGGGGCCTTCGAGGCCGGCCGGGAGAATAGGGAAACAGGTGCGAAGCCTGTGCGGGACCGCCGCCGTAAGGATGGTAGCCCCGGCCAAAAATGTCACTGTGTCTATGACGCGGGAAGGCTGGCCGGGACACGGAGTGCTATGCGCTTCAACCTTCTGAGCCGGAAGACCTGCCCTGCGGTTGATACTGCACGCCGCCCCATGCCTGTCGGGGCGGTGGGAGGGCAGGACCCGCACCGCGGACGGACCAAACGCCGGTGTGGAAAAGAGGCTCGCAGGTGTGCTGCGGGCTTTGGCGCACTGTTTTTTGGAGGGGCCGCCGGCCTCTCGCAGACGCTTTGTCCAACGCCTTTCTCTTTTGGGGAGAAGGGCGCTTTCTTTTTGTGGTGCGGTAAGGACGGGCGAAAGGAGTCTTTTGTATGAAACACAGACAAATCCTGGCGGGCCTCGCGGCCCTGTCCCTGACAGTGAACCTCGCCGGCTGCGGCGGACAGAGCGCGACGTCCAGCACGGCCACCAGCGTCTCCGCGGCGTCCAGCGCACTGGCAGCTCCGAAAGCGGACACGCAGACAGCCGGGAGCTACCCCGTGACCATCACCAACTACGACTACACCGGCAGCGAGGTGACCTATACCTATGAAAAAACCCCAGAGCGGGTGGTGGCAATCTACCAGGGGTCGATTGAGACCATGATCGCGCTCGGCCTGGAGGACCATGTCATCGCCTCCTATGGCCTGGATAACGCGGTCAAGGACGAGTGGAAGGAGGGTTTCGCCCGGATGAACTACCAGGAGGACGTGTTTGCGCCCGACAAGGAGACGGTCACCCTTCTGCAGCCCGATATGATCCTGTCCTGGGGGTCGCTGTTCAGCGAGAAGAACCTGGGCGACGTGCCTGCCTGGCACGAAAAAGGAGTAGCCACTTACATCAACAGCAACACCCGCGCCGGCGGCCATCTCCGAACGCTTGCGAACGAGTATGCCGACATCCTGAACCTTGGCAAAATTTTCGGCGTCGAGGAGCGGGCAGAGGCTCTGGTAGACGAGATGAAATCCGCTGTTTCCAGCACACTGGCATCGGTCGAAGGGCAGGAGCCGGTGCAGGTCGCGGTGGTGGAACCCATCGGCGGCCACATCACCAACTATGGGGCCAGTTCCCTGGTCGGAGATATGGTGGCCCAGCTGGGCGGCGAACTGGTCCAGCCCGAAGGCAGCGAGATGAGCAAGGAGAACCTTGTCACCGCCGATCCCGACGTCATCTTTGTGGTCTACATGGCCTACTCCGGTGAGGACCCCGAGACGGTCATCGCCAATCAGCTGGCGGTCATAAACGAGGATCCTGCCCTGGCCAGCCTCTTGGCAGTGCAGGAAGGCAGGGTCTATCCCATCATGCTGGGTGATATGTACGCCGCAGGCCCCCGCACTATCGACGGCATCCGCACCATCGCCGCCGGTATGTACGGCGACGCTGCCGCCTGATGGGCCGGCTGAAAAGCCGCGCGGCCTTTCTGGCAGCGCTGGCCTTTTTGTTAATCATCCTGCTCTTGTCCCTGGTCGCGGCGGTAATGTTTGGTACAACCCCCCTGCCGGTAGGGCAGGTCTACGCTGTCCTGTACCACGAGCTGGCCCATCTGTTGACTGGCGTTCCTTTCCCCGAAGGGTGGGGGCCAGGCAACGCCGTCCACGATGTGGTCTGGCTCATCCGGCTGCCCCGGCTGGTGCTGGCGGTGACGGTGGGGGCCTGCCTCTCTCTCAGCGGGGTGGCGATGCAGGCCATCGTCCAGAATCCCCTGGCCGACCCCTATGTGTTGGGCATCTCGTCGGGGGCGAGCTTTGGCGCGACCCTGGCCGTCCTGTTGGGGGTGGGCGCAGCTTGGGGTGGCAACTTTGTAGGTGTTATGGCCTTTCTTGGCGCGCTGGGGACCTCTTTTGCGGTGGTATTCCTGGCCAACCTCGGTGGCCGGGCCAACGCCGTCAAGCTGCTGCTGGCCGGGTCGGCCCTTTCGGCAGTCTGCGGGGCCTTCTCCAACTTCCTGATCTATCGCGCCGACGCTGACCGCGCTGTCAGCCAGGTGGCCCGCTGGACGATGGGCAGCCTAGCTGCCGCAAGCTGGCCAGTCAATGCGGTGCTGGCGCTGGTGGCGCTGGCAGGCACAGCCTTCTTCCTAACCCAGTGTCGCGCCCTCGACCTGATGCTACTGGGGAACGACACCGCCCTCACACTCGGCGTGGACCTCCACCGCCGCCGGACTGCTTACCTCGCCGTCGCCGCCCTGATGACCGGCTTTGCGGTCTGGGCTGCGGGTATCATCGGTTTTGTGGGGTTGGTGGTGCCCCACGCGGTTCGGATGCTGTTCGGCACAAACCACCGGCGTCTGGTGCCGTTGGCGGTGCTGACGGGCGGGCTATTCCTGCTCTGGGCCGACGTGCTCTGCCGGATGGTGTTACCCGGCAACGAGCTGCCCATCGGCGTGCTGACCTCGATGCTGGGCGCACCGGTCTTTCTCTACCTGATGGCACGCAGCAAATACGGCTTTGGGGGTGGTGCATCGTGACCATTGAGACCCGTGGTCTGACCGCCGCGCCGGGCGGAAAAGAAATTTTGCATGGCATCGACCTTGCCGTCCACGACGGCCAGTTGGTGGGCATTATCGGCCCCAACGGCAGTGGCAAGAGCACCTTGCTCAAATGCATCTACCGCACCCTGCGGCCCACTGGCGGCGCGATAATGCTGGACGGCCAAGAATTAGAGCGGTACAGTGTCCGCCAGTCGGCCCAATATCTGGCGGTGGTAGCCCAGCACAACGCCTACGCCTTTGATTTCACGGTGGAGGAAATCGTCCTGATGGGCCGTGCTCCACACAAGCGCGCCCTCGAGCGAGACAGCACCCGCGACCGGCAAAACGCCGCTGAAGCGCTGGCAGCGGTGGGACTCGCTGGCTTTGCCCTGCGCAGCTTCTCAACTCTCTCGGGTGGGGAGCGGCAGCGGGTCATTTTGGCCCGCGCTCTGGCCCAGCAGACCCCCTGCCTTATCCTGCACGACCCGACCAACCACCTGGACATCCCGCATCATCTCGGGATGATCGACCTGGTGCGCGCCTCAGGCAAGACGGTGCTGGCCGCCCTGCACGATCTGAATATTGCAACCACCTACTGCGACTGGCTCTACGCCTTGCAGGACGGCCGCCTCGTGGGCAGCGGCCGCCCCCACGACCTACTGACGCCCGATTTTATCCGCCAGGTCTATCACGTTGAGGCCCGCGTCGCTGAGGTAGACGGGCAGATGGTGGTGGTATACCGGAAAGGCGGCACCGCAGGGTAAAGCACAGCGCAGGTGAATTGGCGGAGGCGGTGCAGAGCGGCGCACTGCGGCTGAGTGACCTGCATCCGTTCCTTGGGGATGAGCTGTATCTCCCCAACCCCCTGCGCCCGGTGACCAGAGGGACAGAGGGCGACTCCACGGTGAAAAAGAGCTTTCAAAAGCTCCACTGGATTCCAGCCTCGCAGTTTGATACCTATTTGGAGGGCAAGCTGAACCCGGTGGCGGAGATGGAACGGCTGGACGGCCTGGGAAGCTTCAGCGCCCGCACCATGGCGGCCAGCCGATCTCCGGATAAGCTGGAGACGGGCGACACCCTGCCCTACGGCGTTGGCGTCTACCGCTTTGCGGAGGGAAACGGCCTGTACCTGCTGGCCGGGTATGGAAAAACTGGCCGAAAAGCAAAAAATCCTGTAACCGTTTTGGTTACAGGATTTTTTGGTACGCCCGAAGGGACTCGAACCCCCAACATTCAGAACCGGAATCTGACGCTCTATCCATTGAACTACGGGCGCATCTCAAATGCTTGATTATTATAGCAGGATTTGTCCCCGTTGTAAAGTATATTTTCAAAATTTTTCTTTTGAGCCGCAGCGGCTGACCTGCGGCCACATTCTCTTTTCCGGTCTGGCAGAAACATCAAAAAATGATTTTTGGGTGCGCCCTCAGTGGGAAATAAGGAGAAAATCATTTTATCAGTTGAAGAGAACTGCGGTTTTATGCTAAAATAAAACGATTTATGATATCAATCACAGAAAGGACGGTCTGCAATGCGGCATCTGATTGATTTTGGGGATCTGTCCCGGGAAGAGTGGGACCAGCTGTACGCCCGGGCCAGCGAGATCATAGACGCGCCGGAACAATTTGTAGACGTATGCCACGGCAAGGTCTCCTGCAACCTGTTTTATGAGCCCTCTACCCGCACCAACTTCTCCTTCCAAACTGCCATGATGCGCCTGGGCGGGTCTGTATTTGGATTTGCCGACCCCAATTCCTCCTCCGTAGCAAAAGGGGAAAGCCTGAAAGATACGGTGCGCATGGTGTCCAACTACGCCGATGTGGTAGTCATGCGCACCCCCTGGGAGGGATCTGCTAAGGCCGCCTCACTCTACTCCTGTGTCCCTGTGGTGAACGCCGGAGATGGGGGGCACATGCACCCTACCCAGACTATGGCAGATCTGACCACCATCACCCGACTGCTAGGAGGAGTGGACGGACTGTGCCTTGGGCTGTGCGGAGACCTGAAAAACGGCCGCACTGTCCACTCCCTCATTAAAGCCATGGCCAAATTCCGAGATATCAAGTTCTTCCTCATCTCCCCCCGGGAACTGGCCGTCCCTGACTACATCCGGACCTTCCTCCAAGAACACAACATGTGGTTTACAGAGGTCACGGGCCTGGAGGCGGTCATTCCCCAGCTGGACGTGCTGTACATGACACGGATTCAAAAGGAGCGCTTTGTGGACCCGCTGGAGTACGAACGCAACAAAGGGATTTATGTGCTCACCCGCCGGAAGCTGGAGCGGGCGAAAAAAGATATGCTGGTGATGCACCCTCTGCCCAGAGTGGACGAAATTGCGGTGGACGTGGACGACGACCCTCGGGCGGTGTACTTCGATCAGGCCCGATATGGAATGTTTGCCCGGATGGCCCTCTTGGAGCATTTGGCCCTCCAGCCCAGGGAGGACCGGCCCGCCCCAGTTGAGATTGGAACAAAGCCCATCTGCCACAACCCGCGGTGCATCACGCAGACGGAGCACTATCTTCCCCCGCTGATTAAGAAAATTGGAGGCGTGGATTGCTGCGGCTTCTGTGACGCGGCTTTATGAGTGCGGAGGGGGAGCGGACAGGCCGCATTAACCTGAGTGTCTCATGGCTGGACGCATCTTCCTGTTTGCAGATAGGGAAAAGGGCCGCTGGTTTCGAGATTGAAACCGGCGGCCCTTTGTTGAATATTCCGTTATTCAGCAGCTGCATATCTGTACTGCAAATCGGAAATTAGTTTTTCTGTGCTCATATAGGCGAGGAAGAGGTGTTGTCAGTAATTTCCCATTTTCCAGATTTTACATCTTGAGTCAGATAAAAATATTGTTCTATATCACCGTCGTCCAAAAATGTCTTTGTATGGTCGTACTCTACATAGTATTTCGCCCAAATCACGACAAAATGCTCTGCAAGGTATTCGTCTGTCCATCTCTATAATTCTTTCGTCGTTTAGCATGCCACCGCCTCCTTTCTGGCTTCACCTATATACTACGTTTTTCACGGCAAATCCTACACCCTTTTCCGAATTCTCAATTAAAATATTTCTTGCTGTTCCCGCCCTCGCAAAAATTATACCACGCTTCGTGTAAGTTTGCTTTCGGCGGCTCTGGCGTTTCGCTGTATGGAGACAGTCAAACAATTTTAGTGAAACCGGCGGGGATCCGGCCGTTGTGACGTTGGCGCAGAGGAGCCATAAAATTTCCATCTTGACAGAAAGTCAATCTGCGAGTATAACTATAGGAAAGCGGCAAAGAGAGGGCCGCGGAAGAAGGCGGGATATTCCCGCCGCCTGTGAAGGAGACGCCTGTTTTATGGATTCCGACAGCGACGAAGCGACTGCTGGAGACAATATAACAGTTTGGAAGAAGCATAGTCTGCCCGGCTGCAGATAGCCGGGGCA
>CALXGD010000084.1 GCA_944387745.1 uncultured Oscillospiraceae bacterium | reverse complement strand
GGGGATCAGCCGCAGCGCCTTTTATAAATATAAGGACGCGGTGCGGCTGTTCAATGATATGCTTCACGGACGCATTGTCACGTTTCAAACTCTTCTACAGGACGAGCCGGGAATTTTGTCTGGCCTGCTCAATGTGTTTGCCGGAACGGGGGTCAATATTTTAACCATTAATCAAAATATTCCAACCAACGGCTGCGCGGTCGTGACGATCACGGCGGAGACCTCGGCTCTGAGTCAGACACTGGAGGAGATGCTGGAGGCGGCGGCCTCCAGTCCGGGCGTGATTAAGTGTGAGATTTTAGCGGGTTAGCCCCCTAGACAGATAATTTTTGGATGAGGTGAGCGGAATGGTAAATGTTGCAATTTTGGGATTTGGCACGGTGGGTTCCGGCGTGGCGGATGTGCTGACGCGGAACAGCGCGGTGATTGACCAGCGCGTGGACGGCCTGGTGCGTCTGAAATATATTCTGGATGTCCGGGATTTTCCCGACAGCCCCTACCATGATCTGTTTGTGAAGGATTTTTCCGTCATTGAAAACGATCCGGAGGTGGATGTGGTCGTAGAGACCATCGGCGGCGCTAAGGTGGCTCTGGACTTTACTGAGCGGGCGCTGAAAGCTGGGAAGAGTGTGGTGTCCTCCAACAAGGAGCTGGTGGCAACCCACGGCTATGACCTGCTTCAGCTGGCCAAGGAGCACGGAGTTAGCTATCTGTTTGAGCCCAGCGTGGGCGGCGGGATCCCCATCCTGCGCCCTCTGACCGCGTGTTTGGCCGCCAACGAGATCGATCAGATCACCGGCATCCTCAACGGCACCACCAACTATATCTTGACCCGTATGATCAAGGCCGGTCTCACCTTCGACCAGGCGCTGAAGGAGGCCCAGGCCAACGGCTACGCAGAGCAGGATCCCACCGCCGATGTGGACGGCTTCGATGCCTGCCGGAAGATCTGCATTTTGGCTGCGCTGGCTTTTGGCCAGCACGTCTATCCCGATCAGGTGCCCACCCAAGGCATCCGTGGCGTGGCCTTGGCGGATGTGGCGTATGCGGACTCCTGCGGCTATAAGATCAAGCTGCTGGGCCGCTGCCTCCGGGAGCCGGAGGGAAAGGTGTGCGCCTTTGTGGCTCCCCACCTGGTGCCCTGTGGAAATCCCTTGGCCGGCGTGGAGGATGTGTTCAATGCCATTGCCGTCACCGGTAACGCGGTGGGAGACGTGATGTTCTACGGCCGGGGAGCGGGCAAGCTGCCGACGGCCTCTGCTGTGGTGGCGGATATCATTGACATTGCCCAGGATAAGAGGCGGAATCACCACAACCAGTGGGGCCCCGGCGCGCCTGATCTGGTGGTGTCCTCGGATATCCTCACTTCCCGGTGGTATGTCCGGGCCCAGACCTCTATGGACCAGGCCCGTCTGGCCTGTGGGGAGATTCAGCCCCTGGCTCGGGCCGGTGCTCCGGCAGGGGAGGCGGCCTTCCTCACCGGCCCAATGACAGAGCCGCAGGTGGTCTCCCGTCTGGCCGGTATGGATGTGAGCTCTCGGTTCCGCATCCTGTAGGGGATGTTTTTGGGCCGGAGATCCTGTCCTGGCATAGGATAGGTCACAGGCTCACGCTTTGAATAACCGTTGGAGGGAAAGGAACTATGGCACTCATTGTACAGAAATTCGGCGGCAGCTCTGTCGCCAATGCAGACCGGGTCCGCAACGTGGCCCGGATCATTACCGAAACATATCAAAAGGGAAACAGCGTGGTGGTGGTGCTTTCCGCCCAGGGGGACACTACGGACGACCTGATTGCCAAGGCGGAGGAGCTCAACCCACACGCCTCCAAGCGGGAGATGGATATGCTCCTGTCCACTGGTGAGCAGATCTCCATCGCCCTGTGCGCCATGACCATTGAGGGAATGGGCTATCAGGTGGTCTCCCTCACCGGCTGGCAGGCGGGGATGCTTACAGACTCGGCATACAGCAGCGCCCGGATCAAGCGCATTGACACGGAGCGCATCCAGACCGAGCTGGATAAGAAAAAAATCGTTTTGGTGGCGGGCTTCCAGGGCATCAACAAGTATGGGGATGTGACAACGCTGGGACGGGGAGGTTCCGACACCTCGGCGGTCGCTCTGGCGGCTGCCCTCCATGCGGACCTGTGCCAGATCTACACCGACGTAGACGGTGTGTATACGGCGGACCCTCGAACGGTAAAGGGTGCCAGAAAGCTGGATGAGATCACCTTTGACGAGATGCTGGAGCTGGCTAGCCTGGGCGCTCAGGTGCTCCATAACCGCTCTGTAGAGATGGCAAAGCGGTACAACGTCAATCTGGAGGTCCTCTCCAGCTTCACAGGGAATCCCGGTACAAAAGTCAAGGAGGTTGTCAAGACCATGGAAAAGACCCATGTAAGTGGTGTGGCGAAGGATAAGAATGTAGCCCGGCTGGCTCTGGTGGGACTGGCCGACGAGCCCGGCATCGCCTTTAAAATTTTCTCTCTGCTGGCCAAAAAGAAGATCAACGTGGACATTATTCTGCAGTCCATTGGCCGGGAGGATACCAAGGACATCAGCTTCACCGTGGCCCGGGGAGACGCGGAGGAGGCAAAGCGGATCCTGGAGGAAAACCAGGAGTACATCGGCTTTAAGACCATTGAGATGAACAGCCAGGTGGCCAAGGTCTCCATTGTGGGGGCCGGTATGGTGAATAACTTCGGTGTGGCCAGCAAGATGTTTGAGGCCCTTTATAGTGCCGGCATCAACATCAACATGATTTCCACCAGCGAGATCAAGGTCTCTGTTCTGGTAAACGAGCGGGACGCAGACCGGGCGGTTCAGGCGGTTCACGACAAATTTTTCTCTGAATTTAATGGAAATAACTAAAATAGAGAGAAAAAGTTGAAAATAGGGGAAAGCCGGGAGTATTCTCCCGGCTTTTCCTGCCACTTAGTTTTTTTCCTTTTTTTGTGTTGCAAAAATTGCTGACATCTGGTACAATAATAAACTGACTGGATCGTCACTGGGCAAAATATGCCTAAGAAAATGAGAAGCGGAGCGCTTGTTCCGAAGAATAGAGGAGAATCAGAGCACATGGATTACAATGAGAGAGAGGCGCGCCGGCGCCAGGAGGATCGGGATTTGAACCGGGCCTTGATCTGGGTGGGTGCGGCCATTGTCCTGGAGTTTCTTCTGGTGCTTGTAAATAAATATTATATCAATTATCGTACCACCACAGAGTCAATCAATCTTGCGGTTGCATTCCACTCTGGGCTTCAGGTCCTGAGACTGATCAGTCTGGTTGCCATGGTGGCCTGCCTGGTGTGGTCTCTGGTGCGGATGCAGCGGGGAAACAAGGCGGCACTTTCGCTGTCACTGACTGCTGGTGCGGCAGTCCTTCTGCTGTGTTGCCATGTTGTCCTCACCTTCCAGGATGCGGGTGTGCGGATGATGTTCTGGCTGGTGCCCGCCTGGGCGGCGCTGGCTCTGGTGTATTATCTTTATCAGAGGGAATTTTTCCTGGGCGCCCTGGTAAGCGGACTGGGCATTTTGGGCCTGTGGTTTGTCCGTCATGCGGGGAGTGCCAGCATCTATACAGTGGTCACAATTGCGGCTATTGTTCTGTTGATTGGCATTATTGTGTGGATGCAGCGTCATCAGGGCCGGCTGGTCATCAAGGAAGGGGTCGGCCGTGTGCTCCCCCCTGAGGCTGGGTACGCCTTGATATATCTGAGCTGCGGCGTCAGCCTGGCGGCGATTGCCGCGGCAATCGCCTTGGGCGGGGCGGTAGCCTACTATCTGCTGTTTGTTATGGTGGCCTGGCTGTTTGCTCAGTTGGTGTATTACACGGTGAAAATGATGTAAAAACAAAAAGATTCCCGGTGTGTCTGCACCGGGAATCTTTTTGCCTCGGAGGAGCTCAATAGGTGTGGGTGCATACCTCCCGAATCTTTGCCTGAATTCCCTTCAGGTCAACGAAGGTCTCCGGCCTTCTGGCGGGGTCGCGGAGAATGGCGGCAGGGTGAAAGACGGCGGTCATATGGACTCCGGCCCGCTGAAACCACTGCCCGTGCTCCTTGGTGATTTTGAAATCAGGCTTGATCAGGCGCATGGCGGCAATCCGGCCCAAACAGACGATGACCTTGGGACGGATCAGGGCCACTTGATTGCGCAGATAACCGATGCAGGCGTCCTGCTCCGTGTTGAGGGGATCCCGATTGTGCGGAGGACGGCATTTCACGATGTTTGCGATATAGACATTTTTCTTCCGGTCCAGGTCAATGAGCTCCAGCATCTCGTCCAGTAGCTGCCCGCCCCGCCCCACAAAGGGGAGCCCCTGAAGGTCCTCGTTTTCCCCGGGACCTTCGCCGATACACATAACCTCCGCATCCCTGGGACCGGTTCCAAACACCACGTGGCGGCGGGTCTCTGCCAGACCGCACCGCTGGCAGGCGAGACAGGCCGCCTCCAGCTCCTTCCAATCCAACATATCTTATTCCTCCCGGAAAAAACAATTTTCTGGGGGACAGTGTATCACAGAATTTTCCTCAGTGCAACATCAAGACAGGGACAAGTCATGTTGTGCAAAACAACGGACACAATATCTTGTGGACCAATAGAGAAGGTGGCTCTAAAAGCAGAGCGTAAATGCGAGAAAAGGAGAATTCTGTCAACTGAATAGAACATATGTTTTATATCCAAAAAGGGCTGAAACCGCAGGAATCCTGCGGTTTTTTTCTGGAAAAAATTCAAAAAAGGGCTTGCTTTTTATGTCAACAGCTTTTATACTAAAAAACATAGTGGGGGGAAATGGAGCATAACTCCACAAAAAATTAGTGAAGTGGGGAAGAGGTGAGGCGAATGACTGGAACATATGAGCACAGCATCGACAGCAAGGGCCGCCTCTTTATCCCTGCCAAGCTCCGGGAGGAGTTGGGCATCACATTCTATTTGGCCATGGGGATCGACACCTGTCTGGCCATTTACCCCCAGAGCACATGGGACAAGTTTACTGAAAAATTTGCCTCCCTGCCCATGACTCAGTCCAAGGTGATGCGCCCCCTGTTTGCCAATGCGGTGAAGTGCGAGTTGGACAGCCAGGGGAGGATTGTTATACCCCAGAAGCTGCGCAAGTACGCACAGCTGGAAAAGGATGTGGTCATTCTGGGTGTCAACGACCGGGCGGAGATCTGGAGCGCCCAGCTCTGGTATCAGGACGAGGAGGAGATGACTCCTGAAAAAATGGCCGCCTGTATGAGTGAGCTGGGGTTCTGACATGGAAGAAGCATTAAGTCACACGCCAGTACTCTTAAAGGAGTGCATCCAGGCGCTGAAGATCCAGCCGGCTGGAATTTATCTGGACGGGACTCTGGGACGGGCGGGTCACAGCCGGGAAATTGTAAAGCATCTGACCACTGGCCGCCTGATCTGCATTGATCGGGACCAGGCGGCCCTGGACGCGGCCCAGGAGCGGCTGAAGGACTGGATGGACAAGGTGACTCTAGTTCACAGCAACTTTGACCGGCTGGATGAAATTTTGGACCAGCTGTCTCTCCCCGGGGTAGATGGGATGCTCTTTGATCTGGGAGTATCCTCTCCTCAGCTGGATGATGAAGGGCGGGGGTTTTCCTATCGGGCGGACGCCCCCTTGGATATGCGCATGGACCGCTCCTCGGGGCTGACTGCCGCCGATGTTGTCAATACTTGGCCGCAAGAGGAGCTAAAGCGGATCCTGTCCCAGTATGGGGAAGAGCGGTACGCCCCTGCCATTGCTGCTGCTATCGTTCGTCGGAGGCAGGAGCACCCTATAGAGACAACGCTAGAGCTGGTGGATGTGATCAAAGGAAGTATGCCCGCCAGGGCACTGAAAGAAAAACAGCATCCAGCGAAAAGAAGCTTTCAGGCAATCCGCATTGCAGTCAACGATGAGCTTGCCAGCGTGGACCGCATGGTCCAGGCCGCGGTTCCCCGGCTGAACAAGGGGGGGCGGCTGGCGGTCATTACCTTCCATTCCCTGGAGGATCGGATTGTAAAGACGGATCTGGCAGCTTTTGCAAAGGGCTGCATTTGTCCGCCGGACTTCCCAGTTTGTGTGTGTGGGAGAACTCCGGACGTGAAGCTGATTTCCCGAAAGCCCATTTTGCCCACAGCAGAGGAGATCGAAGAAAACCCCCGTGCCCGCAGTGCCAAACTGAGGGTGGCGGAAAAGCTCAAGCCTCCGGCGAGAGGCCTGAGCGTGTGACAGAGTACGGATACCAAGGAGAAATGGAGTGAATGGAGTATGGCCAGCCGCCGCAGCAGCAACCGATCCTCATATCGCACCTATGGAAATGTAGCCTATGCCCCTACCTACGACGGCAGCGCTGTGCGGGTGCCGGGAAGAGAAGAACCTCTTCAGCCGCAGCCCAAGGTGCGTCCCCGAGAGCGGGAACGAATCCTCACACGTACCCGTGTTCAGGTGCGAGAGGCAGGAGAGGTCTCACCCTTTGCGGTGATCGGCTTTTTGGCGGTGGGTGTGTTTGCAGCCCTTCTGGTGTGGAGCTATGCCCAGTATGTAATAACCAGCGATCAATTGGTCACGCTGCGGGGTGAACTGACCCAGCTCCAGGAGGAGAATGTGGTGCTTGCAGCCCAATATGAGAAGGTATTTGACATGGAGCGCATCCAGGAGGCCGTGGGAGACACGATGGTGCGGCCATCCAGCGATCAGATTGTCTATATTGACTTGTCTGAACCAGATCATGTTGTGCTCTACGAGGACACAGAGAGCACCAAAGGTCCCCTTGGATTTTTAGAGGGACTGAAGGATATATTTGGAGATTTCTTTGCATACCTCCATTAAAGCGGACATAGAGTGAAGCTATGGAGGCGGCAATGTGACAGAGAAAAGGGCGCAGGAAGGACGGCTTTCTTGCGCCCTTCTGATGCTGACGCCCCAGCGGGCAGAGGAGGGAGACCGCATGCAGGATCATCAGTATGAGGAGCGGCAGGAGCGCCGGCCGGTTCGGAGGCCGCAATCCAAACGCTTGGTATTTTGGCGTTCGATGCTGCTCATGGTGTTCTGCGGTGTAGGGCTGTTCATTCCCCTTGTGATTCAGCTTTGGAACATCTCTATTCGGGATCACGATTTTTACCAGCAGCTGGCCACGCAGCAGCAGCTGATGGATGTATCCGTCTCTGCCCACCGGGGAGAGATTCAGGACGCCAACGGCGAGGTGCTGGCTATGTCCGCTACCGTCTACAATTTGATCCTGGCGCCAAAAGATTTGATGAACAGCGTGGATAAAAACGACTATGAAAATGACGAGGGGGAATTTGAAGAAGCCGCCTGGGAGGAGGCTGTAGACGACCTACGGACGACCATCATCAATGGCCTGGCGGCCATCCGGCCCGACCTGGACCGGGCAGACCTGGAGCGACGCATGGCAAAAGAGAATTCCCAGTATGAGGTGCTTCTCACCAATTTAGAAGAGGAGGAGGCCCAGGCCATCCGAAGCTTTATTGAGGAACAGGAGACGGGCTATTACCTCTACCTCACTCCCGATACTAAGCGATATTACCCCTTTGGGGCCCTGGCCTCCCAGGTGCTGGGCTTTGTGAACAGCGAGGGAGGCGTCTACGGCCTGGAGGCCGGATATGAGAGTATTCTGAAGGGAACTCCCGGCCGGGTAGTGACAGGGCGAACAGCGGATAACGATGAGCTGTACAACAGCTACTCCAATTACATTGACGCGGTCAACGGCTATAATTTGACCCTGACCATTGACAGCACCATCCAATCCTATGTGGAGCAAATTCTGGAAAAAGGCATTGCCGCCTATGATGTGCGCAATGGCGGGGTGTGCATTGTGGCCGATCCCAACACGATGGAGATCTTGGCCATGGCCAGTTCTCCGGAGTTTGATCCAAACTCCTACTCCGCTATCACAGACAGCCTTCTCCAGGGGGAACTCCAGACGAACGCGCAGACTATCTATGAGCAGCTCAAGGCGGAGAATGCCCAGAAGCCTGCCGGGGAACAGCTCACCGATGGGGAACTCCAGGAGCAGGCCCAATCCCAGGCTAACTCCACCGCTCGGGAGACACAGTGGCGGAACAAGGGGCTGAAGGAGCCCTATGAGCCCGGCTCCACCTTCAAGGCCCTGGTGCTGGCAGCTGCCCTGGAGGAGGGGGTGGTGGATGAGAGTGACACCTTCTACTGCCCCGGCTACTATGTGGTCAACGGAGTGCGGATCCACTGCTCCGAGCACAGCGGCCACAAGGACCAGAACCTGGCTAAGGCGGTGCAGAACTCCTGTAACCCCGCCTTTATGATGATCGGCCAGCGGCTGGGGGCAGAGAAGTTCTACGACTACTTCGAGGCCTTCGGCATGACGGAGCCCACCGGCATCGACCTGCCCGGGGAGGAGGTGGGCCTGGTGTGGGACCGGGACTACCTCACCTCTCCCGAGGGCTATCTGTCCCTGGCCACCGCCTCCTTCGGCCAGCGGTTTACTGTTACTCCCCTACAGATGATCACTGCCTTCTCCGCCGTCATCAACGGAGGCAATCTGTATCAGCCCTATGTGGTCCAATCGGTGTCCGACGCCAGCGGTGCGGTGCTTCAGACTGCGGAGCCCACCTTGATCCGCCAGGTGATCAGCGAGGAGACCAGCCGGCGGTGCCGGGCCATCCTGGAGACTGTGGTGTCCGAGGGCACCGGCGGCAACGCCTACCAGGCAGGCTACCGCATCGGCGGCAAGACCGGCTCCTCTGAGACCATCCCCAAGGAGGCTGACCGGACCATTGTCTCCTTCATGGGCTTTGCACCGGCGGACGACCCCCAGGGCATTGTCCTGCTGGCCTATGACAAGCCCCAGCCGGCCACGCCGGGAGGCGACTGGTCCACCACCGGCGTGTACATCAGCGGAGGCAATATGGCCGCCCCCATGGCTGGGGAGCTCATGGGCCAGATTCTGGACTACATGGATGTGGAGAAGCAGTATACTGCGGAGGAATCGGCGGCCGTTGACGTATCCGCTCCACGGGTGACCGGCTTTACTGTGGCGGATGCAGAGAGCAAGCTGAAGGAAAAAGGACTCAGCTTCCGCACCATCGGCGAGGGGGATACAGTTACCAGTCAGGTGCCCGCCGCCGGCGCCGCCGTGCCGGGCGGCTCCACCGTGATCCTCTATCTGGGAGGGGCGGTTCCAGAGGAGACAGGCGCTGTTCCAAATGTGGTGGGCCTGGGCTATGAGGCGGCCAAGAAAGCTCTGGAGGAGGCCGGCTTCTTCATGCGGGCCGGGGGCACCAGCACCTTCTACGGTGACTCCTCCAAGGCGCAGGATCAGAGCATAGCCGCCGGGGAGACCGTCCCCATCGGCACTATTGTAGATGTTCAGTTTTCCACTGTTGTGGAGGACGGCTACGTGGACTTGGATTAAAGAGAATGAAACTCACCCGTGAGGGGTGATCTCTGTGAAGCTGTGGGATTTGCTACACGGCATCCCCCTCTTGGGGGAGGTTCCTGATCAGGATATAGAGATTACGTCCATATCCTATGACACGCGTACTCTAAGTCCGGGGGCCCTGTTTGTGGCCCTCCCCGGGGCCAGGGCCGATGGAGCCCAGTACATTCAGGAGGCCATGGAGAAGGGAGCGGCGGCTGTCCTGTGTGAGCAGGCACCGGAGGGAGAAAATGTGGTGTTCTGCACGCCGGATGCCCGCCGCGCTCTGGCTCTGGTATCCGCAAACTGGTTTGGACACCCAGGTCGGCAGCTGACGCTGGTGGGCGTTACCGGCACAAATGGGAAAACCACAACGGCCTGTCTGATTAAGGATATGCTGGAAAAGACCTTGAGGACTCGGGCGGGTCTGATTGGCACCATTGAAAACCAGATTGGCAGTAAAACTCTGCCCGCCCACCGGACCACGCCGGAGAGCTATGAGATCCAGCAGCTGCTGCGACAGATGGCGGACGAGGGCTGCAGCCATGTGGTGATGGAGGTGTCCTCCCATGCACTGGTACAGCACCGGGTGGAGGGGCTAGAGTTTGCTGCCGGGGTGTTTACCAATTTGACCCAGGATCACCTGGACTACCACGGGACCATGGAGAATTACCGTGCGGCCAAGGGGCTGCTCTTTCACCAGTGTCGACAGGCAGTGCTGAACTTGGATGACGAGGCAGGCAGATGGTATCGGGATCAGGTTGCCTGTCCCGTCTTTACTTACTCGGAGAACAAGGACCAGGCAGATCTCACCGCCAAAAATATCCGCCTTTTCCCGGGACATGTGGAGTTTGAGGCGGTCTCCCGAGGAGAGATCCGTCGTGTCCATCTGCCGATCCCGGGGGGATTTACCATATACAACGCCCTTGCCGCAATCTCCTGTGGGCTGTGCCTGGGCCTGCAATTGGAGGGGATCACCGCCGCCCTCCGCTGCGCCCGGGGCGTAAAGGGGCGGGTGGAGGTGGTGCCGACGCCCACGGCCTACACGGTGTTGATCGACTACGCCCACACACCCAACGCTCTGGAGAACGTTCTGCTCACAGCTCGGGATTTTACGGCCAACCGCCTCATCTGTCTCTTCGGATGCGGAGGTGACCGGGACAGGGGAAAGCGGCCAATTATGGGGGCGGTGGTTCGGGAATTGGCGGATGTGGCCGTCATTACCTCGGATAATCCCCGTACAGAGGACCCATGGGACATTATTCAGGATATTTTGGCCGGAATGACTGGACCCGGCGGGGAGGTGCACATTGAGCCGGACCGCCCCAGGGCCATTTGGTGGGCCCTGTCCCAGGGGGTTCCGGGGGATGTGATTGTCCTGGCGGGGAAGGGCCATGAGACCTATCAGGAGGTGGGGGAGACCCGGTATCCCATGGATGAGAGGGAAATTGTGGCGGATTACTTTGAAAAGCAGGCACTGCGCCGGGAGAGGACTGGAAATCTTCCCATCGGTGTAGTATAATATCACCTTGCCAATGGAGCGCTTCCTTGGCAGTACCTGAGAGAACTGGCTCCTGGAGGTTTTAGATATATGACATACATCCTCAGTTTTATTGTGGCCTTTGGCGTCACTGCCATTGTCGGACAGCTTTTGATTCCCATGCTCCGCCGCCTGAAGGCGGGACAGTCCATTCGGGAGGACGGCCCCACCTGGCACATGTCCAAACAGGGGACCCCCACCATGGGCGGACTGATGTTCATTTTGGGCGTGGGGGCTGCACTGCTGACTGCCGGTTGGGGAGCCTTTCAGCAGGGGCTGCACAACCACTGGGTGGTGTTTCTGTTTGCCCTGGTGTTTGGGGCTATCGGATTTGTGGATGACCTCCAGAAGCTGCGCCACCATGCGAATGAAGGACTCACGGCGCCACAGAAGTTTTTTCTACAGCTGGCGGCAGCCATTGTGTTCATCATCCTGCTGCGACGGGATGGATATTTGACCCCGGATCTGTATATCCCCTTTTTAAATCTGGAGATTGTGGGGATCCCGTGGATTGTCTATATGGTTTTTGCCGCTTTCGTCATGGTGGGGACGGTGAATGCAGTCAACCTGACAGATGGGATCGACGGCCTGGCCACCGGAGTGACCATTCCGGTGATGCTGTGCTATGTGGCGGTATCAGCTTGGTATGGGAGAAGCGACCTGGTTCTGGTCTCTGCGGCTTTGGCGGGGGGGCTGTCCGCCTTCCTGATCTATAACTTTCATCCGGCGAAGGTGTTTATGGGGGACACCGGTTCCCTGTTCTTGGGGGGCGCAGTGTGCGGTCTTGCCTTCGCCTTGGACCTACCGCTGATGATTCCCATCGTGGGGCTTGTATACGTTCTGGAGGTTTTATCTGATATTATCCAGGTTGTATACTTCAAAAAGACGGGCGGCAAGCGCTTTTTCCGTATGGCACCCCTGCACCACCATTTGGAGATGGGGGGATGGAGTGAGACCAAACTGTTCTGTGTATTTTCCGGGGCGACGCTGATTCTGTGTCTGCTGGCCTTTTTGGGAGTGATGAATCGTTACCCTGTCTGACAAGAGAGAGGCAGACAGGACGGCGGAGAGAGGAGGAAGTCTGGATGGCCAGAAAACCCAGTCGGGATTTGACGGTGGAGGAGCAGCTGGCTCGGGGGCCGCTGGACTTGCCGTTTTTGATGCTGGTAGTGCTGTTGTTAGGCTTTGGCCTGATTATGATGTTTTCTGCCTCCTATGCCTCGGCCTACTATCGGAATGGGGACCCGCTGGTCTATATCAGCCGCCAGGCGATGTTCGCGGCGGTAGGTGTGGCGGCCATGTATGTGGTCTCTAAAATTAACTATCAGACCTTCCGCTGGATGTCCATTCCACTCCTGGGGGCCTCCATTGTGATGCTGATCTTGATTTACACCCCCCTGGGAGTGGTGCATAACGGCGCCAGGCGGTGGCTGAAGCTGGGAATTGAATTTCAGCCCTCTGAAATCGCTAAAATTGCCGTGATTCTGTTTTTTGCTGCCCGGCTGTCCAAACGGGAGACGGAGAAGCACCGGCATTATAAGAACCGAACCTTGGCGGGGAGGACCATGAACCGGCTGGACAGAATTGGCTTTCTGGAGCTGGTGCCCTACGGCGCGATTTTGGGCTTGGTGGCCGGTTTGGTGGTCTTTCAGACCCATCTGTCCGGTGCGCTGCTGATTTTGGCAGGTGGTGCGGCGGTCCTGTTTGCGGCTGGAATCCAATGGAGATGGGTCCTGTCCGGAATTGCGCTGGTGGTGGTGGGCGTATGGTTTATGATTACGATGACTCCGTATATGACGGCCCGCATCAATCTGTGGCTGGATCCCTGGGCCTACAGCCAGGGAGACGGATACCAAACCATTCAAGCGCTCATTGCCATGGGCTCAGGAGGTTTCCTGGGCCGGGGGCTGGGGAACAGTATGCAGAAGATGCTCTATATTCCAGAGCCAGAGAATGATTTCGTCTTTCCCATTGTGGTGGAGGAGCTGGGCTTTGTAGGGGGACTTGTGGTGCTGCTTCTGTTTTCTCTGCTGATCCTGCGGGGCTACTGGCTGGCCATCCACGCCAGAGACCGGTTTGGTGCGCTGACGATTGTGGGCATCATTACCCTGCTGGCAGTACAGGTGTTTCTGAACATCGGAGTGGTCACCAACCTGATTCCCAATACCGGGATTTCTCTCCCATTTTTCAGCTACGGCGGGACAGCTCTGATGATCCAGCTGGCGGAGATGGGGATGATCCTGAGCGTCTCCAGGCAGATCCTGGCGCCCAAGCACGACTGAGCTGCGGGAGGGGCGGGGGCGGAACGCGTGCGGGATTACGCTGCGCCGTGTCCCTCAGCGCCTCTCTCCGCCTTTGAACGAACGAGGTGTTGCTATGAAAATTCTGTTTACCTGCGGCGGGACGGCGGGGCATGTGAACCCTGCGGTGGCCCTAGCCCGCATTTTTCAGGAGAGAAATCCAGGGTGCCGTGTGCTCTTTGTGGGGGCGGATGGGGGGATGGAGACCCGTCTGGTGCCTCAGGAGGGCTATCAGATTGAGACGGTGACCATTACAAATCTCCACCGCTCCCTGGCCCCGGCGGATCTGGCACACAATTTTGGCACCCTTGTCAATATGCAGAAGTCCAAGGTCCAGGCCCGGCGGATCCTTGATGAGTTCAAGCCGGACTTGGTAGTGGGGACTGGCGGTTATGCCTCCTTTCCTGTGGTGAAGGAGGCGGCCCGTCGGCATATCCCCACTGCAGTCCACGAGTCCAATGCGGTGCCCGGTCTGACCACAAAGGCGTTGAGCAAGGTGGTGGACTGCGTCATGGTGGGCTTTGAGGAGAGCAGAGGATACTACGACTGCCCGGAAAAAGTGGTGGTGACTGGGACGCCTGTGCGGGGAGATTTTTTCCGCTATACCCGCCAGGAGGCGCGGGAGAAGCTGGGCTTTTTCGATGACCGGCCGCTGCTCCTATCCTATTGGGGTTCTCTGGGTGCAGAGGTGATGAACCGCCGCATGGCGGATTTCCTGGAGCGGGAGTGGAAGGAAGGCGCTCCCTTCCGACATATCCACGGGGCGGGGCGGGATTACGCCTGGATACAGGAGGAGCTTGCCCGGCGGGGCGTCAAGCTGGGAGATACCGGCATTGAGGTGCGGGAGTATATTTATGACATGCCTCTGGTGATGGAGGCCGCAGATGTGGTGCTGTGCCGGGCGGGGGCGTCCACGATTTCCGAGCTGACTGCCATCGCCAAGCCGTCGATCCTAGTACCCTCCCCCAACGTTACCGCCAACCACCAGGAGAAAAATGCGCGGGTGCTGGCGGACCAGGCGGCGGCGGTTCTTCTGTTGGAAAGGGACTGCCCGGGAGAGGTGCTCTACGACCAGGCTACCGCTCTGCTGCGGGATCCATCGCGGCGGGACAGCATGGTCCGCGCTTTGAATCAAATGTCAGCGCCGGACGCCGGGGAGAAGATTTATCAGACCCTTTTAAGTCTGCTGAAAAAGTGACCGCTTCAGAAGCGGGTGAGAAACCACCGCTCGCTTTTCTGCATAGGATAGCCTGAATTGAACGAAGTTGGGGGCTATCTTATGAGCTGTTTGGAAATTTGCGGCGGAAGGCCGCTTTTCGGCCGCCTGCAGGTCCAGGGAGCCAAGAACAGTGTCCTGCCGATTTTGGCGGCGACTCTGCTGGCTCCAGGACAGAGTGTTCTCCACAACTGTCCTCAGCTGACGGATGTGGCGGCCACTGCAAAAATTTTGAAACTTCTGGGCTGCGGAGTACTGGATGAGGGAGATACCCTGGCGGTGGATGCCTCCCAGCCTGTGGGCAGCTCGATCCCGGATCCTCTGATGCGGGAGATGCGCTCCTCTGTAATTTTCCTGGGTGCGATGCTGGCCCGAATGGGTCAGGCGGAGCTGAGTTATCCGGGCGGCTGTGAGCTGGGCCCACGGCCCATTGATCTGCACTTGTCGGCTCTGCGCAGCTTGGGAGCGGAGATTGCGGAGGAGGGCGGGCGCCTGCGGTGTGCGGTCCGGGGCGGCTTGCGGGGCAGAGAGGTCTGCCTGTCAATCCCCAGCGTGGGAGCTACGGAAAATGTGATGCTGGCCGCCTGCGGAGCGGAGGGGATCACCACCATTATAGGGGCCGCTCAGGAACCGGAGATTTCCGACTTGCAGGACTTCCTCAATAAAATGGGAGGAAAAGTGTCTGGTGCAGGCAGTCCGATTGTGGCAATCGAAGGGGGACGTCCGCTTCACCCGACGGAACATAGGATTATGGGGGACCGCATTGCGGCGGCTACATACTTATGTGCAGTGGGCTCCGCGGGCGGGCGGCTGGAACTGGAGGGGGTGGACCCCAGCAGCCTGGGAGCGGTTACCGCCTGCCTGCGGGAGGCGGGCTGTTCCATCACTCTGGAAGAGAGACGGATCCGGCTGACCAGCCGGGGCCGGCTTACGGGAATCCGACCAGTGCGCACCGCCCCCTACCCCGGGTTTCCCACAGATGCCCAGGCGGTGCTGATGGCCGCCTTGGCCGGAGGAACAGGGACCACAATGTTTGTGGAGAACATGTTCGACAACCGCTATCGGCATGTGGGCGAGCTGGCGCGGATGGGTGCGGACATCCAACTGGCCGGTCGCGTGGCGGTAGTGGCAGGCCGGCCGCTCCACGGGGCCGAGGTGCACAGCACAGATCTCCGGGGCGGAGCAGCGCTGGTGGTGGCGGCCCTGTCAGCAGAGGGAACCAGCCGAGTGGATGGACTAGAGCACATCTTCCGAGGTTATGAGGATATAGAGAAGTGCTTGGCGGCCCTTGGGGCAGAGATTCACTTAGATGGCCATTTGGAAGGCCAGAAAACCTGCCTTCGGCTGTGAGCCGGAGGCGGCAGGAGAGGGAATATGGCGTCAGTACGACACAATCGAAAACGAAAGTTGAGGCGGCGGCGGTCCGGCTGGCTGTTTAAGCTGTTGTGCGTGGCGGCGCTGGCGGCTGCGGTGACTTTGGGCGCCACAGTGTTTTTTCAGGTAGAGACGGTGGTGGTGTCAGGAAACAGCCGGTATACCGCCCAGGAGGTGGAAGAGGCCTCTGGAGTGCAGATCGGTGACAATTTGTTTCAGATCAATAAAAATCAAGTCAGTCGGCAGATTCTGCAGCAGCTGCCTTATATTGGAGAGGTCTCACCCCAGAGGAGGCTGCCCAGCACGCTGATTCTCCAGGTGAAGGAGACTGCGGCGGTGGCTCGGGTGGAAGTGTATGATGAACCGTTGGAGAATGAGACAGACAGCGGAGAGAACGAGGGGAGCGAGACAGAGCCGCAGGAGTCGGCGGTTGGGGCGGAGCAGCCCTGGCTGATCAGTGTCAGCGGGAAGCTGCTGGAGACGGCGACGGAGTCCTCTGGAGGAATCTCAGTGACCGGGCTGGAGTTGCTGGCTCCCCAGGCGGGGACTATGGCGGCAGTGCCCCGTGAGCAGCAGTACCGCCTGGACGCGCTGAAGGAACTGCTGGCGGCCCTGGAGGAGATGGGGCAGCTGGAGTGGGTGACGTCCATTGATCTGTCCCATTCAACCTGGATTGAAATGCGGTATCGACAAAATTTTGATGCCCGGCTGCCTCTGGGAGAGGATCTGCGGTACTCCATGGAGGTCCTGTCCGCCACGGTGGAGGATACCCTGGAGAGGAGAGGTCCCCAAGCGGCAGGAACCATGGATTTGACCCAGGGTCAGGATGAATTTGCCGCTATTTTCACTCCGGCGGAGAGCTAGGCGAGGCGGGGACCGAGCTGGAAAAATGAGAGAGAAAGCGGAGAAAAAGTCTGGAAAGTTTCTGTAATTCCACCATTTTCTCTTGACCTGACTGGGAAAGAGAGATACAATAAATCAAAATATCGTTTTTAAAATTGATTTGACCACAAGGGCTTGCCTTGGGGTGAAGTTTTGACTTTGTACTTAGGAGGAACGACAATGGCCTTCGGAATGGACATCGGTCCCGACAGTGTGGTAAATATTAAAGTGATTGGCGTAGGTGGCGGCGGAAATAATGTGGTGAACCGGATGGTGCGGACCGGTACAAAGGGCGTGGATTTCATCGCTGTCAATACAGATAAGCAGGCCCTCTCTGTGTCAGCGGCAACCTATAAGATTCAAATTGGAGAGAAGCTGACCAACGGACAAGGTGCGGGCTCCGACCCGGAGGTGGGCCGCAAGTCCGCAGAGGAGAATCGCAACCAGATCTCCAAGGTGCTGGAGGACGCCGATATGGTGTTTATCACTGCCGGGATGGGCGGCGGCACTGGCACGGGCGCGGCCCCTATTGTGGCGGATATTGCGAAGGAGCTGGGGATCCTGACCGTGGGCGTTGTGACAAAGCCCTTCCGGTTTGAGGGGATGCGCCGGATGAAACAGGCCGAAGGCGGCATCAATGAACTGCGTAACAAGGTGGATTCCCTGGTCATCATTCCCAATGAGCGCCTGAAGCTGGCCACTGACCAGAAGATCACCATGCTCAACGCCTTTGCGATTGCCGATGATGTGCTGCAGCAGGCAGTTCAGTCCATCTCTGACCTGATCAAAAATACTGGGTTTATCAATTTGGACTTCGCTGACGTGTCCGCTGTTATGAAGGATGCCGGCCGGGCCCATATGGGCGTGGGCCGGGCTGCCGGAAAAAACAAGGCGGAGGAAGCGGCGAAGATGGCCATTTCCAGCCCCCTGCTGGAGACCTCCATTAACGGGGCAAAGGGTGTGCTGATCAATGTAACAGGTTCTACGAATGTTGGCTTGGAGGAAGTGGAGACGGCCGCCAATCTGGTGCAGGAGGCTGCCCACCCGGAGGCGAATATCATCTTCGGAGCTGCCTTTGACGACACTTTGGAGGATGAGATGCGGGTCACTGTAATTGCCACGGGCTTTGACGAGAAGGAGGGCTCCGCCTCTGCGCCGGCCGACAGCAAGCCCTTCACCAGCGCTGGGGCCAAGGTTGAGGAGCAGCGGGGGAGCGATTCCGCGCAACAAAGTGAGACCCCTCCCGTGCCTGAGACGGAGAAGCCCGCGGTGAGCGATGACGACTGGGATATTTTGGAGCGCATTTTTAACCGGAAGCGCTGAGCGGAGTATGGTTCTCCCCGGCGAAACAGGGAAACGGTTTTTCCAGGCAAAGAGAATTTGCGAAACTAAAAGCTGCCAATGAGGGGCGAGCGCCTCTCTTTGGCAGCTTTTTGATGTTTCAAAAGAAATGGGAGCACAGGAGCCAGATATTTCATTAAGGCCCACTGCCAACCGCTGAGAGAGGCGGTGGAGTCCCAAAAATGGAGGAGAGAGGGAAAACAGCAAAAAAAGCCTGAAACAGGTATCCTGTTTCAGGCGAGAAATGCTTTGTTTCCTGTTCAGCCGGGCTGCTGAGCGGGGAAAACCAGGGGAGAGTGACAGCCGCTTTTTTTGGGGGAAAACCCCATATCGGCGATCAGCTGTTGGTCGGGATCCAGATAGAGGCTCTGGTGGAAACCATCCAGCAGAGCGGGGTGTCCGTCGCACTCCTGGGAGATGTCCGCTTGAGCCAAACCGGGGATATGTAGCAGCCGCAGGAGCATAGCGGTGTGGCTGTCCACACTTCCGTGCCATGTGACAAGTCCTAGCAATTTTTTTCGATCCAGGGCCAAGACCTCGCTGGGCAGGAGTTCATCCGAGACCAGGATCGCAGGGCGGCTGCCCAGAGGATCCGGCGTCTTTTGCCCCAAAAGGAGACGGATCATGCGGTTGGAGATATCGCGCAGGTCTGCGCCGCGGGCGGCCATGTAGGAGTTCTCCATCGCAGAGAAAGCGGCGGAAAAACTGGTGGCTGCCACCTGGACGGCATATTCCGCCGTGGTGTACTGAGTTTGAATGATGGACAAAATACTGTCCACAAAGGAGTCGTCCTCCAACAGCATTGCATGGATGGCAAAAATAGAGGCCGCCTGCGCCCCCACGACCAGGGCGGCTTGGTCATACAGCTCGGCCAGCTGCAGCACGGCGCGCCGCTGGGCGGTTTGGAAGCGACGCACCTCCTCGTTGGAGGAGAGCTGGGAGAGAAACTCCAGCTGGAACGGCCGGCGCCGGTATACGTGCAGAACGCCGTAAGCGCTTTGGTCCAAAATGGATTTTCCAGTGAGAACTTTCATACGATCACCGCCCCCTTTCGGTTGGAAAAATGTTTGGTAACGCGGTCAGAAGGGTTTCCAGAAGTGGGAGGTACAAAGGGCGTATGGATCAGCCACCTGGCTATGTTTTTGATTATAGAGAGATTTATTCCGTTTGTAAATCAGGAAAATTGCACAACAAAGAATGTAAAATCATGGAAGCAATTCGGCGAATCAGAGGAACTGGTCCACGGGGACAGAAAATATATGGGGAAAACAGAGAAAATGAAGGGAAAATCGCCGCTTTACAGCGTAAAACGGCCGTGATATAATAGTAACCAAATTGGTCGAGGGCGGCGGGAAGGGCTGCGGCGATCAAATTGGAAATTAGGCTTCCAGGAGGTTATGTCCCATGGTTTCAAAACGTATGCTTGGACTTGGTACTGCCCGCTCTGTGATTCGAGAGCTTTTTGAGTATGGCAATCAGCGCGCCGCCGTAGTGGGCAGAGAAAACGTGTTTGACTTTTCTCTGGGAAATCCCAGTGTCCCCGCACCGCCGGAAGTGAATGAGACGGCCATTCGGATCCTACAGGAGCAGCCTGACCTGATTCACTGCTACACCAGCGCCCAGGGCGCTCTAGATGCACGGCAGCGGTTTGCGGACTCCATCAACCGACGCTTCGGCGGGGATTATACCGCCGATCAGTTCTACATCACTGTGGGGGCGGCGGCCTCTCTGTGCTGTGTGTTCAACGGTCTGACCTGTCCGGAGGACGAATTTATTGTCTTTGCGCCCTATTTTCCAGAGTATAAGGTGTTTATTGAGGGCGCCGGGGCAAAAATGGTACTGATTCCTCCGGAAATTGAGCACTTCCAGATTGACTTTGACGCCTTCCGGCAGGCCCTCACTCCCCATACCAAGGGTGTGGTGGTGAACAGCCCCAACAACCCCTCCGGCGTGGTATATTCCCAGGAGACTCTGGAGCAGCTGGCGCAGATTCTCCGGGAGAAGGAGGGGGAGTACGGCCATCCCATCTACTTGATCTCTGACGAGCCCTATCGGGAGATCGTGTTCGGCGGCGGAAAAGCCCCCTGGATCCCTCATCTGTACGATGACACCATTGTCTGCTACTCCTTCAGCGAGTCCCTCTCTCTCCCCGGAGAGCGGCGGGGCTATGTGCTGGTGCCTGGCAAGGCTGCGGACGCTCAGGAGGTCTATGCGGCGGTGGCCGGCGCTGGGCGGTCTCTGGGCTATGTAAATGCCCCCAGCCTGTTCCAGCAGGTGACCTCCCTGTGCTGTGACATGACCTCTGATTTGTCTGTGTAGGAGCGCAACTGCAAACGGCTGGTGTCCGCTTTACGCGAGATGCGCTACCATGTGGTGGAGCCCGGCGGAGCCTTCTATCTCTTCCCCCGCAGTCTGGAGCCGGACGACATGGCGTTCAGTGAGCGGGCCAAGCAGTTTGATTTGCTGCTGGTGCCCGGCTCTGGTTTCGGTGCCCCCGGACATGTGCGCATCGCCTACTGCGTCCAGCCGGAGATGATCGAGCGCGCCCTCCCGAAGTTCCAGGAGCTGGCGGATTCTTATCGTTAAAATTGCGTAAAAATACGGGCAAAGCGGCGGGAAAAACACCGCTTTGCCCGATTTTTTATTTCTTCCAACGGCTTTTTTCATCGTTTTTCCCCTAGTCAAGCCCGCTGCTTTTTTAGTATGATTATCCTGGAAAGAGAGAAAATTTCAGAAAATTCCCGTAGGAGGAACGAAGTATGGAAAAACGGAAAACAAAGATTATCTGCACCCTGGGCCCGGCGGTGGACAGTGAGGATATGATCCGCACCTTGATCCGCACCGGAATGAATGCGGCGCGTTTCAACTTTTCTCATGGGAACCATGAGGAACATCTGCAGCGGCTGAATAAGCTGAAGAATGTCCGGGACGCCATGGGGCGTCCGGTGGCCACAATTTTGGATACAAAGGGTCCGGAAATCCGCATCAAAAGCTTTCAGACCAAGACGATTGAGCTGGCGGCGGGCGCAGCTTTTACTTTAACCACTCGAGAAATTGAGGGGACAGGGGAGATTGTCTCCGTCACCTATCCGGAGCTCCACCAGGAAGTGGCGCCCGGCCAGGAGATCTTGATTGATGACGGCCTGGTGGCGTTAAGAGTGGAGAAGATTGAGGGACAGGATATCCGCTGTACGGTGGAGAACGGCGGGACCCTCTCCGCCAATAAGAGCATTAACATCCCAGGCGTCCATATTCATTTGCCTGCCTTGACGGAGAAGGACATCAGCGATATTCAGTTCGGCGTGGAAAATGATTTTGATTTTATTGCCGCCTCCTTTGTCCGCCGCGCTGCAGATGTGCAGGCGGTGCGGGACGTGCTGGCCCGCTTTGGCGGACAGGACGTGAAGATCATCGCCAAGATCGAGAACCAGGAGGGCGTGGACAATGTGGATGAGATTCTGGCCGCTGCGGACGGGGTGATGGTTGCCCGGGGAGACCTGGGGGTGGAAATTCCGGCCGCTAAGGTGCCGATCCTGCAAAAGCAGATCATCCGCAAGGGTCTGCGCCTGGGCAAGACGGTGATCACCGCTACCCAGATGCTGGACTCCATGATCCGCAATCCCCGGCCCACTCGGGCTGAGGTGTCTGACGTGGCCAACGCGGTTTTTGACGGCACAAGCTGTGTCATGCTCTCTGGCGAGACTGCCAACGGCCACTATCCCATCGAGGCGCTCAGCGCCATGGTGGGCATTGTGGAGGAGGCGGAGCAGTCCATCCACTACTGGCGCAGATTTGAGAAGCATATGGGGGTGGCGACCTCCAACATTGACGACGCCATTACTCATACCTGCTGCCTTACGGCGAAGGACTTGGATGCCAAGGCTATTCTGGTGGCCACCAACTCCGGCCGCACGGCACGGATGATCTGTCGCTTCCGGCCCGCCTGTCCGGTGGCGGCCCTGACCATGCACGAGAAGGTTCGCCGCCAGCTGGCCCTCTCCTGGGGCGTGATCCCCTTCCTGACTGGTGAGGTGACGTCTACAGACCGGATCTTTTCCATGTCTGTGGAGGTGGCTCTGAAGGAGAAGCTGGTGCAGGACGGCGACACGGTGGTGATTACCGCTGGGATTCCCTTGGGCAAGAGCGGTTCCACCAATTTGATCAAGGCCCAGATTGTCCACGAGGAGGACATGATGTAATCCCTCTTACTCTGACCAAAACATTCCGGCACTGCTGTGCAGTGCCGGAATGTTTTTTTATGGGCAAGCTATGTGCGGAGGCAGTTGAAGAGAGTACCCTTTTTCTTGTCTCCCTTCAAAAACCGTGATACAATTTGATCAAGAGACGAAAGGAACGGGGAGGATACAGTTTATGGAGACCACCCTATATTTTGGCGGACCTATTGTGACTCTGGAGGAGCCGCTGTACGTCCAGGCTCTGGTGGAGCGAGGTGGACGGATCGTCTATGTAGGAGAGCGGGGGGAGGCAGAGGCCTTGGCGGGACCGGCGGCCCGTCGGGTGGATTTGGAGGGCCGGGCCCTGCTGCCCGCCTTTGTGGATGCCCACAGCCATTTGCTGGCTTGTGCCTATGCCAGACTCCAGGTTCCTTTGGGGGAGTGCACCAGCCAGAGGGAAATTCTGGAGCGCCTGTCCCAGCAGGTTCAAAAACAGGCTGTCTCCGCTGGAGAATGGGTTAAGGGAACCGGCTATGACCAGAATATGCTGGTAGAAGGGGCAGCTCCGGATAGATGGATGTTAGATAAGGCCTGTCCGGATCATCCAGTGGTGATTCAGCACGCCTCCGGTCACGCAGGCGTCTTTAATACCCAGGCGTTGCAGCGTCTGGGAGTCCTGGAGGGAAGCTGTGATTTGGAGCGGGATTCCCAGGGGCGGCTGACGGGCCGGGGGGAGGAGACTCCGTTCCTGACCCTGCTCCAGAAGGTCCCTCTGGACAGCCTGGAGGATGTCCTGGGGGCGTTTCAGGCTGCTCAGGAGGAGTATGCCTCCTATGGAATTACCGTGGCCCAGGAGGGGCTGCTGAACAAAAGGATGGCTCCGGCCTATGCAGAAATTCTTCGGCGGGGACTGCTGAAACTGGACGTGAAGGCCTATGTGCCTCCGGAGGAGTTTGCAGACCTCCGCCGGCAGTTCCGCCAGGGAGTGAGTTCCTCTACAGGGACTTTTTGTCTGGCCGGCATGAAGATTTTCCTGGACGGCTCCCCCCAGGGGCGCACCGCCTGGGTGCAGGAACCCTATGTGGGAGGCGGCTGTGGCACGCCTGCCATGACAGACGGGCAGGTGCTTGGAGCCTTTCAGAGCGCCTTAGAGTACGATGTCCAAATCTTAGCGCACTGCAATGGGGATGCCGCGGCAGAGCAGTACCTCACCCAACTGGACAGGGTGGAGCGGAGCGAGGGACGGAAGCTCCGCCGCCCAGTGATGATCCACGCTCAGTTACTGAGGCGGGATCAGTTGGAGCGGGTGAAGGCGCTGGGTGTGATTCCCTCCTTCTTTGAGGCCCATGTGTACCACTGGGGGGAGACTCATGTGAAAAATTTGGGCCTGGAGCGGGCTGAGAGGATTAGCCCAGCGGGGAGTGCCCATAGGCTGGGAATTCCGTTTACCCTCCATCAGGACGCCCCAGTGATCCCCCCAAACATGCTGGAGACAGTTTGGTGTGCCTGTACCCGGACGACCGGGGCCGGGCGTGTCTTAGGAGAGGAAGAGCGGGTGCCAGTCCGGAGCGCGCTGGAGTCCGTGACCCAAAATGCCGCCTATCAGTATGGCCTGGAGAGGGAGCGGGGCACCCTCCGAGCGGGAAAGTGGGCGGATTTTGTCCTGCTGTCCGGCGATCCCCTGGCAGTGGAACGGGAGGATATCAAAAGACTCCAGACAGAGGCCACAGTCAAGGCGGGCCGGATGATCTGGAGCCGGTGAGAGGAGAGGCAGCTATGAAAAATATTTTTTGGGAGCAGCGGCGCAGCAGCATTGTGATGGCAGTGATTACTGTGCTGCTGGGGCTCCTACTGGTGCTGGCCCCGAACCGCTCGATCCGCTTCCTGTGTATGCTCCTGGGGACGGCGCTGTTGGTGACGGGACTCTTCTATTTATTTGGCTGGTTTGCTCGTCGGAGGAGCGGTTTTCCCATGTGGTTTCTGCTGCCTGGTTTGATATTGATTGCTCTGGGGCTTTGGCTGCTCACCAGCGCGGTGTCGGTGATTGTACTGATTCAATTCAGCTTTGCGGCGGTTCTCATTTTTCATGGGATCATCGATCTACAGTCAGCAGTCGGACTGCTCCGGCTGGGCTTCCCCAGGTGGTGGATGGATCTGCTCTTGTCTGTTCTCACCATCGGCCTGGGAATTGTGGTGCTTTTAAACCCCTTTGGGACTATGGAGACCCTGACGATCCTCATCGGACTGTCTCTAATATACGATGGGGCCAGCGACCTGTACTTGATCTGGCGGGTGTCCCGGGCCTTTCGGGAGCGGGAGCTTTGAGGGCGGCGGAGGGGCGGCTCCGGGAGGTGAACCTGGAGCTGGGAAAGCCCACAGTTAAGGAGGCAATCCGACGTCTCACCTTTGAGCTTCACCACAGCAGAGCTATGGGGTGCGCTGCCATAAAAATTATCCACGGCTATGGCTCCTCCGGCGCAGGGGGCCGCATCCGGGTGGAGGCCCGGGCCTACTTAGCCCGATTGCAACAGAGGGGCGAAATCGCCGGTGTGATTCCCGGCGAGGATTTTTCCATCTTCAACCCCGCGGTGCTGGCGGCCTTCCGCCGGTGCGAGGCCTTGCGGCGAGACTCTGATCTGGAGCGATACAACAACGGGGTGACGATCATCCTTCTGTAGCCATCTGCTTCAGGCAGGAGAGGAGCACCTGGCGGTCATTGGGCAATTCTCCCGAGGCGGCCTGGTCCAGCAGATGGCGGAGGGCTTTTCCAATGGTCGGGCCCTTCAGCCCTACAGCCAGGGCGTCATTGCCATTTACTGCCAGCTCCTTTGAGGTGAGGCATGGCTGCTGTGCCAGAATTTCCCGGGCTATGGCCTCCGCCTGGGCGAGGCGGTCTGGCTGAGATGCAGCTCTGGGGGCGCAGGCCTGGCTGTCAGCTCGGGCGAGCTCCAACAGGTCAAAGAACGTCTCCGGAGTGAGCTTCTGAAGCCACCGGCGGACAGCCTTGGGCGTGAGGGCCATTCCGAAGAGGCTGTGTCGGGCTACCAGGGTGACTACCTGTTCCCGAGTGCGGCGGTCCAGGCGAAGCCGCTGGGCAATGAGTTCCGCCTGCCGGGCACTCTCCAACGGGTGGCCGTAGAAGTGGCCTGTTCCCTGGCTGTCCAGGGTGAAGCAGGCGGGTTTTCCTACATCGTGGAGAAGGGCGGCCAGCCGCAGGGGCCGGTCGGGCCGCACTCCGGACAGGGTCTTGACGCAGTGGGTGTACACGTCGTAGATGTGGTGGGGATTTTTCTGGTCGAAGCCCAAAGCGGGCCGCAGCTCCGGGACCACCTGGCAAACCGTCTCCGGAAAGGCCAGAAGAATCCGCTCCGCCCCGGGGGAGGTTAGGAGACGGAGAAATTCTGTCTGAATCCGCTCCCAGGCCACATAGGAGAGCAGGGGCGTGTGTCTGCGGATGGCAGCAGCGGTGTCCGCTTCCATTTGAAAATCCAGCTGGGCGGCCAGCCGCAGCCCCCGGAGGACCCGCAGGGCGTCCTCCTGAAAGCGTCGGTCTGAATCCCCCACACAGCGGATTACTCCAGAGTCCAGATCATTCTGCCCTCCAAAGGGGTCGATCAGCTGGTCGCGCTCCCAGGCCATGGCGTTGACAGTGAAGTCCCGCCTGGCTAGATCCTCGGTGAGGTGAGGGGTATAGAGGACCTGGTCTGGGTGGCGGTGGTCAGAGTACAGCCCCTCTCTGCGAAAAGAGGTGACCTCCACAGCCAGACCCTCTGAGAGCACAGTGACGGTCCCGTGGGCCAGGCCGGTGGGGCTGCACCGAACGGCGGAACAGGCTGACAGAATTTCCTCCGGGCGGGCGGAGGAGGCCGCGTCATAGTCGTGGGGCGGTTTTCCCAGCAGCATATCCCGGACGCAGCCGCCCACCAGGACGGCCTGGAAGCCAGCTGACTCCAAGGCGCGCAGAACCTTTAGGGCTCTGGGATCCCAATTTATCATGGCGGAGCGCCTCCTTTTTGATGAATTCTCAATTTTGGTGTCTGGAAGCCTTTCTTTCTCCAGAGCGAGCTTGGTCCCTCGGGGACAAAAACGCCCCTAAAAAGTGGGGAAAAGCCCCAATGCCCGAGTGTGGCGAGGATAAGAAATTTTCAGAGACGGAATCCACCTCATGGGCAGAACATAGAGTGAACAGAAGGGGGAGGGAGCGTTCAATGCGTATTATTGATCTCCACTGCGACACTTTGACAGCCTTTATGAGCCGGGGCAGGTGCAGGGACACTCTCAACGATCCGGCGTCTGCCTTTGCCCTGTGCCGGCTTTCCCCGGAGGTCAGGTGGGCCCAGTGCTGCGCCGTTTTTGTGCCGGACGACATGGCGGAGGAGGACATGATGCCCTTTTTTCGCCGACACCAGGAGAGCTTCCGCAGGCAGGGAGAGCGGTTTGCGGACCGGGCGGCCCTCTGCCGCACGGCCGGGCAGGTGGAGGAGGCTTGGCGTCAGGGCAGGACGGCCCTGCTTCTTACAGTGGAGAACGGGGCGGTGCTGGGCTGGGACCTGGGGCGGGGGGAGGCGCTGTGCCGGGCGGGAGTGGTGAGGTTGACCCTCACCTGGAATGGAAAGAACCCTCTGGTTGCAGGAGAGCAGGGAGAGGGCGGGCTGACCGCTTTAGGACGGGAGGCGGTTCGGGAGCTGGAGCGGTGGGGCATTGTGGTGGATGTGTCCCACCTGAAGGAGCAGGGATTTTGGGAGCTGATGGGAGAGACGGACCGGCCAGTCGTGGCCTCCCACTCCAACGCCAGGGCCCTTTGTCCTCACCCCAGAAATCTGACGGACGAACAGGCGCGGGAGCTTGCTGGGCGGGGTGGACTGGTGGGGCTGAACTACTACTCCCCCTTCCTGCGCGCCGACGGCCTCCAGGCCGGGTGGGAGGATGTGTACCGCCACGCCGCCCATTTTTTGGACCTGGGGCTGGAGGACCGCCTGGCCCTGGGCTCTGACTTTGACGGGGCGGACCCCACGTCTGGCCTGGACAGCTGTGCTAGGATTCCAGGCCTGGGGACGTATCTGGCGGAACGCCTGGGAAAGCAGACTGCGGAAAAAATCCTGTACCGAAACGCCTTAGAATTTTTCAGAAGAAATCTGCCTTAGATAGAGAGTGAGGAGATGAAGCTCTATGCCTCTGGAGGAGCTGGAATTTTTAGGAGAGTATCAGGAGAGCAATCGGATTGAGGCAAAGCGGGCCCAGGGCGGCTTGCCCCACAGCCTTTGGGAGACCTACTCCGCCTTTGCCAACACGCAGGGCGGAGTGATCCTGCTGGGGGTTGCAGAGGGGGAGCGGGGCGCCCTCTACTCGGTTCCCCTCTTCGACCCGGAGGAACTGGCGGAGGAGTTCTGGGCCATGGTCCAGGACAGGAGGGTGGTGAGCGTCAATCTGCTCCAGCGGGAGGACGTGCAGATCTTGAAAAGCGGACGGAATCCCATTGTGGCCATCTTTGTTCCCAAAGCCTCAGACAGAGACCGACCAGTGTACATTGGAGAGGACCCCTATTCCGGCACCTACTGCCGCCGCGGAGAAGGAGATTACCGCTGCTCCCGCTCTGAGGTGGATGTCATGTTCCGGGAGAGACAGAGTCAGGGGAACGACTGACCGGGGAACAGGACAGCGGGCGGAGAGAGAAGAGAATCGGGAGCGGCTTTGGGCCGCTCCCGATCTTTATGCAAGAAGCTCAAATAGGCAGCCCCAAACATAGTCCAGGTCCTCGAAGGAGATGCCGGGAGAGAGGGTGAAACGGGCCAAGCTCTCCTGCTGGCCGACAAGGATTCCCCATTTCTGCTCCAAGCGGCGGAGTATCTGGGCGGTGTCGTGACCGGGAAAGCGCACCAGGATGGTGCCTGTCGCCTCGTCGAAAGCTGTCACCTCCGGCCCGCCGGGGGCAAAGTCCAGCAGCCGTGCCCGGAGATGCCGGGTGAGCCGGGCGGTGCGCAGAGGATCGGGGCTCCCGGATGGTTGGGATAAATTTACCGTTCTCATAGTCTCGTCTCCAGTGGGACGCTGATAGCATAGGACCGGGCCTCCAGGCGCTGCAGCAGGGTGGGCAGTACCCGGGCCGACTGGATGCCGGCGTCCAAAGTCAAATAGGCCCGCTGGCTGCGGGAGGGAATGGCACGGATGGCGGAGTTGGCATAGAGGGAGGCGCCCTCCCCTTCATCTGGGATGGCGGAGACTGTCTCATCCCAACAGACCCAGCCCTCCTCCTGGAGGGCGGCGCGCTGGGCGTCGGGCACCAGGGCGAGTGTGGTGCGGAGATAGCCCACCTGAGCCAGAAGCAGGCTGGCTTCCTCCAACAGCTGACGGGTCTGAGCAAGGGTATGTCCCTCTGCCAGCAGACCAATGCTGTGACCGCTGCCCAAAATCCGGTAGAGCAGGTCATCCTGCCGGTTCAGCTGCTCCGGGGGGAAGAAGAACACTGCCGCCCGGTTATAGGAGTCCAGAGTGTCTAAAATGTCGGTCAGCCCCTGGTCGTCGTCGCAGCGGAAAGCTAGATAGACCGGTGTGCGGTCGGCGGTGTCCGGCTCCTCCTGGATGGGAGGATCGGAGACCTCCGGCTCCTGGCTGGGGGTAGGCGTGGGGGGCTGTACACCCGGTGTAGGGGAGCTCTGGTTGGCCTGGTTATACTCCCGCAGATTGCGTGAGATGGAGATGGTGGCGGCTTCCACAAATTCAGAGTCGCTGAGCACCACGGCGCTGTTTTTGATACGGACCATATAGCCCTCGTCAATGGAGATTACAGAGTAGCTCAAGCCGAAAAAGCTGCACACCAGGGCGACAGGCACATAGACCCGACCGCTTCGGAGGATGGCCCGGCCGTTGAGGGACTCCCCTGTGAGGGCGTTGTAACAGGTGTTGTGGTTGAGGTCAAAGGTGAGGAACTGCCGGGTGTTGAACAGGGTGGCCTGTCCGGAGGTGCGGTTGTAGCTGAAGGAGATGTCAAAGTTGATGCGGGTAGTATTGCTGCCGTCAAAGAGAGAGTAGGGGGCATACAGCACGCCGCCGGACCAGGTGGGCATAGTGCTGTCGCTGAGGGCCACCACGCTGTCGTTGACGGCGCTGAAATAGATGTCCCCCGCCGCGGAGACCGGGCCGGACAGCCCCAGTGCCAGGGCCAGAGCACAGAGAAGGGCGGCGAGCTTCCGCAGGCGTCGCCGGATCATGGAGATCCCTCCTTTCGGGAAACGGACGGTTAGGGGCGGGAGTGGCTGATCTCCCGCACGTCGTTGTGGCTTACGTGGCAGCTCAGGCTGATGTCAGAGTGTTGGCAGGACCTCAGGATAGCACTCGTTGTACTAATTTTGTTGACAGCCGCAGAGCGGGTGAAAAACTGCTTCCTCGGCTATCTGTCCCAGGCGGCTCTCCCTGAGGCCACTACAGTCCAAAGTGCCGCAATATGCCCATCGCAGCGGTCAGGATCAGAAAGAGGGCTAGTGCGACCCAGTCCCGGCTGGCATATTTCAGCTGACGCAGCCGGGTGCGGCCTTCGCCTCCGTGGTAACAGCGGCACTCCATAGCTGTGGCCAGCTCATCCGCCCGGCGGAAGGAGGAGATGAACAGGGGCACCAGCAGGGGAATTAGGGCGCGGGCCCGCTGGATTAGGTTGCCACTCTCGAAATCTGCCCCCCGGGCCCGCTGGGCGGACATGATCTTGTCCGTCTCCTCAATGAGGGTGGGTATGAACCGCAGGGCAATGGACATGATCATAGAGAGCTCGTGGATTGGAACTTTGAGCTTCTTCAGGGGACCAAGCAGAGACTCCAGGGCGTCAGTGAGTAGAATGGGAGAGGTGGTGTAGGTGAGCAGGAAAGTCCCTGCAATGAGCATCAAGATGCGGATCACCATAAAGAAGGCGTTCTGGATGCCCTCCAGAGTGACGGTGAAGATCCAGAACTGAGCCAGTACGTGTTCCCCCGGTGTATAGAACAGATTCAGTATGGCGGTAAAAATCAAGATGAATACTACCGGCTTCATTCCCCGAACCAGGGACTTCACTGGGACGGTGGAGACGCCCACAGACAGGGCCAGCACCGCAAACATGATGCCGTAGGTGAAAAAGGAATCGGCCAGAAACAGAGCTACGATATATAGGGTGACAGCCAGGATCTTAGTCCGGGGATCCAGCCGGTGGACCAGGGAATTTCCCGGAAAATACTGGCCTAGAGTGATGTCCTTCAGCGCCATTCCGCCTTCCCCCTCTCCTCTCCGGATTTCTTTGCCAGGGCGTCCAGAACAGCCTTTTTAGCCTGCTCAATGGTATAGACGGAGGGATCGATTTCCACTCCCATGGCCCGCAGGCGGTGAAATACCCGGGTCAGCTGAGGCACGCCCAGGCCCATGGCCTCCAGTTCCGGGCCATGCCGGAACACCTGACTGGGGGGACCCTCCAGGGCAATTTTGCTGTCGTTGACCACCACCAGCCGGTCCACTGTCCGGGCCATCTCTTCCATGGAGTGGGACACCAGAATGATGGTGGCGTTCTGGGCCCTGTGGTAGTCTCGGATGTTGCCCAGAATGGACTCCACTCCCACCGGGTCCAATCCGGCGGTGGGCTCGTCCAGGATCAAGACCTTGGGCTCCATAGCAATGACGCCGGCAATGGCCACCCGGCGCTTCTGGCCGCCGGAGAGCTCAAAGGGGGACTGAGTCAGCTGGTCGTCC
>CALXGD010000083.1 GCA_944387745.1 uncultured Oscillospiraceae bacterium | reverse complement strand
CGTCCTGGACTCACCCTGACCGCTGAGCCGGTCTGTCCGGATCTCCCGGGCAGTTTGGGTTCCGCATCCCGGTAGCACCAGAGACAAAGCCAGCGCCAGGCCCAGCGCTGTCCATCTCCCCCGCATTGTCCTCTCCTCCCGCAGCGTTTCAAGCTCAGATCTCTGACTTTTTGGAGGTTCCATCCGCCTGTTAGTGTGCGCCGCACCCGATCGGACCATGCCGCTGAATTGCTGGCAGGCAGTTTCTCCCTGTCATTGGACGGGCCGCTGATTGGAATACTTGGTATAGGCCTGGTCAATTTTGTCGCTCCGGGCCTGCTCCGGGCTGTACCATCCCCGCTCCTGGGCCAGCTGGAACAGCTCTGTCTGGCTCTTGTGGCTCTGGTTCAGCAGCCGCAGGAACTCGTCCCGCAGGGGGAGACTGACGCACTCTGAAGCGAAGGCGTCATAATTGGCTGCCATCTTCTTTTCGCTGCATAAAAAATCTGCAATCCGCTCCTGATCGGTCATAGGTCCTCCCCCTTACTTTAAATAGTTCAGCAGAGCGGTGTAGTTCTGCCGGTGTTGGTCCGCCAACCCCTGGAGCTTGCCCTGCAGGGCCCTGTCCTGGCAGTCCTGGACCGCGGAGAGATATTTACAGTGGAGCACCTTCTCAAACTCCAGCTGGTCCGACAGGGCCTGCAGCTCTTTTGTGGTCAAAATAGCCATTGTGCATCCTCCTTCCGGCCGGTTCCTCCGGCCCGCCCCCTCAGTGTTCGCCGCCCTCTCCCGGTTTATGCGCCGGAATCATGGGATTTTTCCCTCGATCAAAGGCCCACACCAGCCAGAGTCCCTCCCCACGCCGCTCCACCTGTGCCAGGCAGAACAGCAGCGGCAGGGGAAAGGGCTCCTCCGGGCGAAAGGGAGCGGAGAGCTGAGCGCCGCCCCCAGTCTCCCTGCTGTACAGGTCCCCCCTCCCCCGCAGCGCCGCCTGGACCAGCGGGTCCCGGCAGAGGCGCTCCGGACAGAGCTCCCGCCGCCACTTCTCTTCGCAGGGCGGAGTGGAAAAGGGATAGACAAGCAGCACTCGGCCTCCGGTGACAGGCCAGCAGCCCGCCTGCAACAGGCTTTGGCGGCTCACCTTGCGAGCCAGGCGCAGAGCCCCCCGCTCCGGCGCCAAAGTGCCCAGCAGAAAGCTGCCTCCCTCCCCTCCCAGTGCCCAGGCCTTGTAGAGGCCCCGGTCATCCCTGGGATAGGAGACCTCCAGCCTCACCTGGGTCCCCTCCTCCCACCAGGTCAGGAGGCCTCCCCCCTCCATCTGCTGCTGTCCCATGGCCAAGCCTCCCCTCTGCTGGTATTCCCTCTCCCAGTGTATGCCCGCCGGAGCTGGTTCTATTTCCTTCCACAGAAAATAGAGAGAAAATCGCCCCCTCCCCTTGACAAATGGGAAGGAAACCCGTACGCTTGTGCTGAATGTCCTATTTTTACAAAGGAGGCGTCGGTCTGAATGAAAAAACGAGTGGGTATTTTGACCTCCGGCGGCGACTGTCCGGGCCTGAACGCCACCCTCCGCGGGGTGGCCAAGGCCCTCTATCAGCGCATGGGAGAAGATGTGGAGATCATCGGCATCGCCAACGGCTACTTCGGCCTCATCAACGGGGACTGGCGGGTCATGCAGCCCAGCGAGTTCTCCGGCATCCTCACAGTTGGGGGCACCATCCTTGGCACCAAGCGCACTCCCTTCAAGCTCATGCGGGTGGTGGGAGAGGACCGCATCGACAAGGTGGAGGCCATGAAGAAGAACTATCAGGAGATGAAGCTGGACTGCCTGCTGTGCTTGGGGGGCAACGGCACCCATAAAACGGCCAACCTTCTCTCAGAGGAGGGGCTGAATATCATCGGCCTGCCCAAGACCATCGACAACGACATCTTCGGCACCGATGTGACCTTCGGCTTCCACTCCGCCATGGAGATCGCCACCGAGGCCATTGACCGGGTCCACACCACCGCCGGCAGCCACAGCCGCTGCATGGTGGTGGAGCTCATGGGCAACAAGGCCGGCTGGCTCACCCTGTACGCCGGCATCGCCGGTGGGGCGGACATCATCCTCATCCCCGAGCTGCCCTACACCATTGAGAATGTGTGCGCAGCCATTGAGAAGCGGGCCGCTCAGGGCAAGCGCTTCTCCATCCTGGCGGTGGCCGAGGGCGTGTACGACGCGCAGGAGGCCCGGATGAAGAAAAAGGAGCGCATCGCCAAGCGGGCGGAACAGGGTTACACCACCGCCACTAACCGCATTGCCAAGCAGATCGAGGAACTCACCGGCTTCGAGACCCGGATCTGCGTCCCCGGCCACATGCAGCGAGGGGGCAGCCCCTGTCCCTACGACCGGGTGCTGGCCACTCAGTTCGGCTCCTACGCCGCCAAGATGGTGGAGGATGAGAACTACGGCATCACTGTGGCCATGAAGAATAACCACGTGGGTGAAAACAAGCTGAACGACATCGCCGGCAAGAGCCGCCTGGTCCCGGAGGGACACGGGATGCTGGAGGTGGCCCGGCGCATGGGCATCAGCGTGGGGTAGACATAAAATTCAACAGCCGGGGCGGGATAAAAATCCCGCCCCGGCTGCTGTCTGTCAGGGCTCATCCTCCTCCAGGACACACTCCGGCACCCGCTCGCTGTCCCAGACGTAGCCCGCCTCCGTCATCTCCTGGTCGGTGCGGAACACCGCTACCCCCGTCTCTGTCAGGTCCACATGGCGATACCCGGCGGCCGTCTGGACCACGTTCCACAGGTGGGGAGCCCCATCCCGCTGCCCGTCCACCACCACGCAGGACACAGATGGCTGGGACCGCCGGCACAGCAGAGCCAGAGCCAGGGCCATTCCTTGGCTGTCCGCCTCCCCCTCCAGCAGAGCGTGGTACGCGGTCGCGCCCCCTCCCTCCTGATAGGAGCAGGCGTCCCGCACCAGGAATATCAGGCGGGAGAGCTGCTGCTCCCCCGCCAGTCCCTCAGCCTGTGTGAGCTGGCGGTCCGCCTCCCGAATCAGGGAGTTGCGCCGGCTCTCCAGGGTCTGTCGGGACTGGTGGTAGGTGAGCTCCACCTCCACAATCCGCCGCTGCCCCGTCTCCGGATACATGGTGATCTCCGCCTCTGGAAAGTCCAGTGCCGAGGCCGAATTGGTCAAAAACGCCTCCCGCATCAGCTGGCGGATGTACTCGCTGTCCTCTTCAAAATAGCTGATGCGCAGCACCACCTCTGTGGCAAACTCCGCCAGGGCGTCGCTGAGCTCGCTGCGGATGGCCGCAGTACCGGTGGCATCCACAATGGCGGCCACCTGCTCCCGGGTGCGGCGGTAGGTGATCTGCACATCTGCCTCGTAGCTGCCCACGATGGGGGTGACGCTGTATTTGATGTACTCCACCGCATAGGCCCCCAGAGGGTCCTCCTGGACTACCTCCAGGCAGGCTGTGTCCAGCATCTGCTGGATCTCCGTCTCGTCGCTCTGATCCCCATCAAACCGGATCGCCCCGCTCTCTGCCCCCCGGCCGATCAGGTAGACCAGGGCGTTGACCAGCTCCTGATAACTGTTCACCCGGAGGGTATTGCTCCCCGCATCAGATGCCGGGGTGGCGCTGTGGGGCGTCACCGAGGTATAGTCCCGATTCAAAATTGCAGAGCATCCGCTGGTCAGCAGCAGCGCCGCCGCCAGAGCAGCGCAGAGCCATAGTCTCATGGCAGGGTCCTCCTTTTCCGGGCAGTCCGGCCCGCTTTTCGCCGCAGAGCGTTCAGATGTCGTTCCGCCGGTAGGTCCTGAAGCCGTTGCCTGTCACCTCATGGGCGTCGCACACAATGATGAACGCCCTGGGGTCCATCTCAAAGACCAGCTCCTTCAGCTCCACGATCTCCTTCTGCTTAAAGGCGCACATGAGCACCCACTTGTCGTCCCCGGAGTAGGCTCCCTTGGCGGGCAGCACGGTGACGCCCCGGTCCATATCCACCACAACGGCGTCGGAGATGTCCCGGGCCCGGTCGCTGATGATATAGGCCACCTTCGCCGTGTCCAGGCCGTAGAGCACCAGGTCGGTAACATAGGCGGACACCACCTGGGCGATGACGCCGTAGAGAGCGGTGGTGATCGCCCCAAAGGCCGCGGCCACCAGAAGGATCACTGCCAGGTCAATGACCAGCAGCAGCTTTCCCATGGATACCCAGGGCAGCCTCAGCTTCACCAGGCGGGCGATCAGATCTGTGCCGCCGGTGGTGGCCCCCTTGGAGAAGATGATCCCCAGAGCCAGCCCCATCAGGGCGCCGCCGCACACCGAGGCCAGCATCTGGTCCATGGGTGCAAACTCCCAGAATAGAGTCAGTCCATCTACCGCCGCCGAGGACAGGACCATGGCGTAAAGGGACGTGATCAGCAGCCGGCCCCCAATGAGCCGCCACCCCAGCAGAAACAGGGGGATGTTGAGCACTAGAACAAACATGCCGATGGGAACTGCCGGGACGAAGGCGTTGACCACCTGTCCCACGCCGGTGATCCCGCCGAAGCCGATGAGATTCGGGGTATAGAACCAGTCGAAGGCCACTGCATACAGCACAGAGCCCGCTGTAATCCACAGGCAGGAGCAGAGGGCCTGCCTCCCGTTCATTTTCTTCATAGGCTTCTCCCTTTCCGCACGCCCCGTCAGGCTGATTTACTCCTCCAGCAGGGACATCTGCTGCTCCCCCCGGTCCTCCTCCTTCAGGATGGCGCCGGCCACAGGCAGGGAGCGGGCCCGGTAGCGGGCCGCATTGACAATGGCGCTCTCCTCCAGGGACAGGGCCCGCTCCACCGTCCGCCGAGCCTTCAGGGTCATCACGTTGACTCCCTGGGTGGTGCGGGTGGTCTTGGGGGACAGGAGCGCCGTGTGGAACACCATGCACCGCCCGTCGCTGGAGTACAGGGCGAGCTCGCACTCCTCCCGGAGAAGGAACACATTCACCAGGGGCGCCTTGTCCGAGTAGGCCCCGGTGAGCTTTCTCCGCCGAGTCTGGGTCTGATAGGCGGAGAGAAGCACCCGGGCCACCTTGCCGTTGGCAAAGACAAAGAGCAGCTGTCCGGAGTAGTCCCCGGGGACGCAGGCCCACACCACCCGCTCCTCCGGGTCCATGGCCAGCTTGGTGGGCAGATAGTCCCCCAGCACACTGGCCTTGGCGTCGTCGAAATCAGAGATCCAGGTCTTATAGCACTGCTGCTTATCGGTAAACACCAGCAGCTCGTCCCGGTTGGTCCCCTCCCAGCTGAGGAAGGGGCCGTCCCCCTCCTTGTACTTCTGGTCGCTGGCCATGCGCAGGGACTGGGGGGTGATTTTCTTAAAATACCCCTCTTTAGACAGGAACATGTATACCGGATAGTCGGGGATCTCCCGCTCCTCCCCCTGCTCCCCATCCTCTGAATAGTCGTAGAGGATATCTGTCCTCCGGGGGATGGCGTACTTCTTTTTTACCTGGGTGAGCTCCTCTACAATGAGCTTCCGGATGCGCTTGGGGTCGTTGACGGTGGCCTCCAGGTCGGCGATCTCCCCCTCCAGGGCGTCCACCTCCTGGGTGCGCTTGAGGATATACTCCTTGTTGATGTTCCGCAGGCGGATGTCCGCCACGTACTCCGCCTGGACCTGGTCGATGCCGAAGCCGATCATCAGGTTGGGCACCACCTCGGCGTC
>CALXGD010000082.1 GCA_944387745.1 uncultured Oscillospiraceae bacterium | reverse complement strand
GCACCGCCGGTTCGGTGAACGCCATCTACGACCTGATGACCCGGCACAACTTCTCCATCGTCCGCTCCGCCCGGCTGAAGGTGAGCCACAATCTGCTGGCCAAGCACGGCGCCAAGCTGGAGGACATCCGGGAGGTGTTCTCCCACGAGCAGGCCATCAGCCAGTGCTCCGGCTTCCTGGCAGGCTTGAAAAACGTAAAGGTCACGGTGGTGGAGAACACCGCCATCGCCGCCCGGATGGTGGCTCAGTCGGAGCGCACCGATGTAGCCGCCCTGTCCTCCCGGTTCTGTGGCGAGGAGTACGGCCTGAACCTCTTAAAGACCAACGTCCAGGACCAGGACAACAACTACACCCGCTTCATCTGCATCTCCAAAAACCCGGAGATCTACCCCGGCGCGGACCGCACCTCCCTGATGATGATTCTGCCCCACAAGCCCGGCTCCCTGTACAATGTGCTGTCCAAATTCTACGCCCTGGGGATCAACCTGCGGAAGCTGGAGAGCCGCCCCCTCCCCGACCGAGAGTTTGAGTTCATGTTCTACTTCGACCTGGAGTGCTCCGTCTACGCCCCGGAGATGGAGCGGCTGTTCCGGGACCTGGAGGAGGAGAGTGAACAATTCCGCTACCTGGGCACCTACAATG
This sequence comes from uncultured Oscillospiraceae bacterium, assembly GCA_944387745.1. Next base: position 7,383 of record CALXGD010000082.1, on the reverse strand, counting down.
AGGTGATCTGCTGATATGGCCCCCAAAAATCTGGAGTACGGCCTGCTGGGGGAGCATCTGGGCCACAGCTTCTCCCCCGCCATCCACAAGCAGCTGGGGAACTACTCCTATCAGCTGGTGGAGCTTTCGCCGGATGAGGTGGGTCCTTTCCTGGAAAAAGGGGCGTTTCGGGGGCTGAATGTGACGATCCCCTATAAAAAGACTGTCATGCCCTACTGCGCGCAGCTCTCCCCGGCGGCGGAGCGGATTGGCAGCGTGAACACCATTGTCAAGCGGCCGGACGGCTCCCTCTATGGGGACAACACCGACTACGACGGGTTCTTGTACCTGCTCCAGTCAGCAGGGGTCCAGGTGCAGGGCAAGAAGGCCCTGGTGCTGGGCACCGGCGGGGCCTCCCTTACCGTGCGTACTGTACTGGCGGACCTGGAGGCGGGGCAGATCGTCTCCATCTCCCGCTCCGGGCCGGACAACTATGAAAATCTGGACCGGCACCGGGATGCGGAGCTGGTCGTCAACGCCACCCCGGTGGGCATGTATCCCAACACCGGGCTCGCCCCGGTGGATCTGAAAAAATTCCCGCGGCTGGAGGGCGTCTTTGACCTGATTTATAACCCGGAAAAAACTCAGCTGCTCCTGGATGGGGAGCGGCTGGGGCTCCGCTGGGCCAACGGCCTGGGGATGCTGGCGGCCCAGGCCAAGGCGGCGGCGGAGCGCTTTCTGGGGACCAACATTCCGGCGGAGCGGGTGGCGGAGATTACCGCCCTTCTGGAGAAACAGACCAAAAATCTGCTGCTCATCGGGATGCCCGGCTGCGGCAAGACCACCGTGGGCCGGGAGTTGTCCCGCCTGCTGGACCGCCCCCTGGAGGATGTGGACCAGCGCATCACGGAGCAGGCCGGCCGCCCCATTCCGGAGATTTTTGCCCAGGAGGGGGAGATGGGCTTCCGGGTCCGGGAACACCGGGCTCTGTGCGAGATCGCCAAAGAATCCGGGCGGGTCATCTCCTGCGGCGGCGGCATTGTCACCCGGCGGGAGAACTGGGACCCTATGCGGCAGAACTCCACAGTGATCTACCTGCGCCGGGACCTGGCCCTGCTGCCCACCGGTGGCCGGCCCATGTCCCAGGCCAACCCGTTGGAGGAGCTCTACCGGCAGCGGGCTCCCTTGTATGAACAGCTGGCCGACCTGACGGTGGACAACCGGGGGACGCCGGAGGAGACCGCCCGCAAGATCATCAGGAGGTTGGAACTGTGAAGATTTTGGTGCTGAACGGCCCGAACCTGAACTTTTTAGGCATCCGGGAGCCGGACATCTACGGGAAACAGACCTACGCCGATTTGGAAAACTTTGTCCGCGCCGCGGCAGCCGAATACGGCGTGGAGGTGGAACTTTACCAGTCCAACCACGAGGGAGATCTGGTGGACAAGATCCAGTGGGCCTATGGGAAGGTGGACGGCATCGTCATCAACCCCGCCGCCTACACCCACACCAGCGTGGCCATTCTGGACGCCCTCAAAGCCGTGGCGCTGCCCGCCGTGGAGGTCCATCTGTCCGATGTGAACGCCCGTGAGCCATTCCGGCACATCTCTTATGCGGGAATGGCCTGCGAGAAGTCCTTCATCGGCCTGGGCTTTGAGGGCTACCGCCAGGCCATTGCATACCTTCGGCGGACCCACGGTGTCTGAGAGGCGGTGCGGCGCAGTCGAACAGGCTGCGCCGTTTTGCTTTGAGCAGCTGGGGTTGAGGGCACGGCGTTTTAAGGAGGACAGAGCTCTAGTGGCTCTTTCGGGTCAGCTTGGGCTTCACCAGAGCAAAAAGAGGGGTGGAAACAGAAGATAGCTGCTGTCTTTGTTTATCATGCCAGCTTCCACATGGGCGCATCAGAGGGTCTTGCGATAAGAAAAAGCAAGGGGCCAGTGAGGCTCCTTGCTTTCTCATCTGTGTGATAGAGTCCGGCTGTCTGTTGTTTAGGGACCTCCCCCATTACTGCCGGGCTTACGTCACAGGCGCTCAGCGCGTCTATGGGATTTCCCGGACAGGGCTGAGGGAATTCTCATCCCTCTTTTTCGATGTCCATAATCAAGCCTACCCGGCGGGCGTGACGGCCGCCCTCAAACTCCGTGTTCAAAAAGACATCCACAATGCGCTCCGCCATGTTGGGACCGATCATGCCAGCGCCCATAGCCAGCATATTGGCGTCGTTGTGACGGCGGGTCATCTCGGCGGAGAGGGGATCGCTGCACAGGGCGCAGCGGATGCCCTTCACCTTATTGGCCGTAATGGAAATACCGATGCCGGTGGTGCAGATGACAATGCCACGGTCACAGCGGCCGTCGGACACGGCCTGAGCCGCCGCCTTGCCAAAGACCGGATAGTCGCAGCTCTCCAAGCTGTCGCAGCCGCAGTCCAAAACGCTGAGCCCCTTGGCGGTGAGATAGGCCTTTACGTGCTCCTTCAGACGATATCCTCCGTGGTCCGATGCAATGGAAATCATGTTGACTCCTCCTCCATTTCTCATGTGTTCAGCAGAATATTTCTCCATTTCTTTGGGCGCCCCCTATCTGTGGAGCCGCTGAGACTGCGCGGCCTTACAGAAGCTGGAGTCCGGCAAAGAAATTGGGGTTCTAAACTAACTCTATTGTATGTTATTTTTTTCTAATTTGCAAGAATAAATGAGAAAACAGGGGGACCGCCGCGAAATGTGGCGGTCCCCCTGCCTCGGTTACAGGCGGGTGGGGACGTGCCAGATCTCGCTGGCGTAATCCCGAATAGAGCGGTCGGCGGCAAAAATGCCGGAGCGGGCGATGTTGATGAGGGACATCTGATTCCAAAGTCGGCGGTCAGCATAGGCCTCCAGGGCCCGGTGATGGGCTTGGCAGTAGCTGTCAAAATCGGCCAGAAGCAGGTACTCGTCCGCCGGGCTCCCCCCTGCCCCATGCAGGAGGCGGTTGGTAATCTCCGTGTAGTCCACCTTGTCGGCGAAGCCGGCGGAGATCTGATCCAGGACTCGTTTCAGAGCGGGACTGCTGTTGTAGTAGTCGGCAGGGACATAGCCCCGGTCTTTCAGCTGAACCACCTGATCGGCGGTGAGGCCGAAGAGAAAGATATTCTCATCCCCCAGCTGCTGATACATCTCTACATTGGCCCCGTCCAGGGTGCCGATGGTGAGGGCGCCGTTCATCATAAATTTCATATTGCCGGTGCCGCTGGCCTCCTTGCCGGCGGTGGAGATCTGTTCGCTGATCTCGGAGGCGGGCATGAGCTTCTCTGCCAGGGAAACCCGGTAGTTCTCCAAAAAGACCACCTGGAGCTTATCCTTGCAGATGGGGTCGGCGTTGATCTGGGCAGACAGGGAGTTGATGAGCTGAATGATTTTCTTGGCCACGTGATAGCCGGGGGCTGCCTTGGCCCCAAAGAGGAAGGTCTGGGGCGTAAAGTCCATGTTGGGATTATCCCGCAGCTGGTTGTACAGGTGGATGATGTGCAGAACATTAAGCAGCTGGCGCTTGTACTCATGGAGGCGCTTCACCTGGACGTCGAATACAGCATCGGTGTTCAGCATCACGCCGGTCTCCCGGCCCACATAGGCGGCGAAGCGGCGTTTATTTTCTTTTTTGATGGCATCCAGCTGGCTGAGAACGCTCTGGTCGTCCTTGTACTTCTCCAGGCCCCGGATCTCCTCTGGGTGGAGCAGGTAGCCGTCCCCGCCGGTGCACTCCCGCACCAGGGCGTCCAGCTTGGGGTTGACTTGGGACAGCCAGCGGCGGTGGTCCACGCCGTTGGTGACATTGTGGAACTGCTCCGGCCGCATCTCATAGGCGTCGTGAAATACGTCTTTTTTTAGAATCTCTGTGTGCAGGGCGGACACGCCGTTCACCGCGTAGCAGGCGCAGATGCACAGGTTGGCCATGCGCACCTCGCCGCTCCAAATGATAGCCAGCTTAGAGACTTTGCTCTGGTCTCCGTGGAAGTGCTGTTCCAGCTTCCGCTGCCAGCGGTTGGAGATCTCCTTCAAAATCTGCCAGATGCGGGGCAGCAGAGTCTCAATCAGACCCTGGGGCCAGCGCTCCAGGGCCTCAGCCAGGACGGTGTGGTTCGTGTAGGCCACCGTATGCGTCACAATATTCCAGGCGTCGTTCCAGCTATAGCCCTCCACATCCAGGAGAATCCGCATAAGCTCAGGGATCACCAGGGTGGGGTGAGTGTCGTTGATCTGGATAACATGCTTCTCATGGAAGTTCCGCAGAGTGCCGTATTGGGCCCGGTGCTTGCGCACGATGGACTGGATGGTAGCGGAGACGAAGAAGTACTGCTGTTTCAGACGCAGAGACTTCCCCTCATAGTGGTTGTCGTCCGGGTAGAGCACCTTGGCGATGACCTCGGCCATGGCCTGCTGCTCGATGGCCTTTAGATACTCGCCCTTGGAGTAATAACTCATGTCCACGGGAACGGGACTCTTGGCGTCCCACAGGCGCAGGGTATTGGTGTGCCGGGTCTGATAGCCGGCGATCTCCATGTCCCGGGGGATGGCCAGAACAGTGGTGTAGCCCACCTGCTCCGGATGGTTGACGCCCCGGTCATCCCAGTGGTCCACCACTTTGCCGCCGAAGCGCACCTCCTCGGTCTCGTCCAGCTTGGGGATCAGCCAGGCGTCCCCCAGACCCAGCCAGTTGTCCGCCTGCTCCACCTGCTTGCCGTCTACGATCTTCTGCTTGAAGATGCCCAGCTCATAGCAGATGGTGTAGCCGGTGGCGGGGATCTCCAGGGTGGTCATGGAGTCCAGGTAACAGGCCGCCAGACGGCCCAGGCCGCCGTTGCCCAGACCGGCGTCCGGCTCTTTCTCAAAGAGATCGGAGGCGGAGAAGCCCAGGCCCTCCAGGGCCTCCTTCAGGGTGTCCAGCAGTCCCAGGTTGTAGGCGTTTTTCTCCAGAGAGCGGCCCATCAAAAATTCCAGGGACAAGTAGTGGACTTGGCGCTCCTGCTCCTCCCACACCTTGTTGCCTGTCTCCATCTGACGGCTGGACATAATGTCCCGCAGTACCAGGGCACAGGCCTTAAACATATGGTTGGGGGTGGCGTCGTCCACATCCCGCCCAAAATTGCGGCGCAGCTTACCCACGATCAACTCGGTGAGCTGAGCCTTGGTATATTCAGCCATTCGGAAGTCCTCCCGCTTTTCTTAAAATCCAGTGCAGAAGCTGAAAAGAGAAAAAATTTTCCTCTGCACGGTGGTATTGTATCAGATTTCCTAAAGAGCGTCAATGGACAGAAAGGTGCAAATGAAGGTATGATTTCCCCCGTCCCATGCCGTTTTGACCGGGAAACTGCGTCAAGGACAGACGGGACCCCTCCCCGCAGGGAGGGGTCCCAGAGATGAGACGGAAACTCAGCCGGAAATCCGCTGATAGATGTTGATATACTCCTGGGCGGAGTGGTTCCAGCTGAAGTCGGCGGTCATACCCTCTCTCTGTAGGCCCAGCCAGGCCTCCTTGTTGTTGTAGTACAGGTCCACCGCCTCCCGGATGACCCAGAGCATGTCTCCGGCGTTGATGTCGGAGAAGGTGAAGCCACGGCCGGTGCCAGTAAACTTGTTGTAGGGCAGGACGGTATCCTTCAGACCGCCCGTCTCCCGCACCACAGGCACGGCACCAAAGCGCATGGCGATCATCTGGCTCAGGCCGCAGGGCTCGCTGACGGAGGGCATGAGGAAGATATCTGCGCCGGCGTAAATCATGTCGGACAGGGGACCGGAGTAGGTGATCTGGGCAGAGAAGCGGCCGGGATACTGCCCCTGAGCGCTGCGGAAGGCCTCCTCATACTGCCAGTCGCCGGTGCCCAGCACCACCATCTGCACGTCCATCTCCATAATCTGATGGAGCACGTCAGTGACCAGGGAGAAGCCCTTGTGTCCCACCAGGCGGGAGACACAGGCGATGATGGGAGTGGACTCATCCTCCCGCAGGCCCACCGCCTTCTGCAGGGCCAGCTTGCAGGCCGTCTTGCCCTTGGCGGGGTTCTTGGCGGTGAAGTTGGCCGCCAGGCCGGGCTTTTTGGACGGATCATACAGATCCATGTCAATGCCGTTCAAAATACCCTGGAGCTTTCCGCTCTGCTGGTTGATCACTGCATCCATGCCATGGGCGTAGAAGGGGCTGCGCAGCTCCTGGGCATAGGTGGGGGACACAGTGGTGACGAAGTTAGAGGCCATGATGGCCCCCTTCATCAGGTTCACATCCCCGTGGAAGGCCAACATCCCCTCGTTAAAGTAGTTGCGGCCCAGGCCGATGACGTCCTCCAGCACCTGATCGCCGTAGCGCCCCTGGTACTCGATGTTGTGGATGGTGAATACACTCTTGGCGTGATTCAGCTGCGGGATGCGGTACTGGTCCTCCAGCAGATAGACAGGGACCAGAGCAGTCTGCCAGTCGTTGCAGTGGATGATGTCAGGATACCAATCTAGCTGACCGGGCACCTCGATGACAGCCCGAGAGAAGTAGGCGAAGCGCTCACAGTCATCAAAGTGGCCGTACATCTGCCAGCGCTTGAAGTAGTACTCGTTGTCCACAAACCAGTAGGTGACCCCGTCCCGCTCCAGCTGGAATACGCCGCAGTACACCTGCCGCCAGGAGAGCGTGACGTTGAAATACTTCAGAAAGATCATCTGACTGCGCCAGTCCCCGCTGATCCCCTCGTACAGGGGGAGAATCACCTTCACCTCGTGTCCGGCCTGGGCCAGGGCCTTGGGCAGCGAGCCAGCTACATCGGCCAGTCCGCCAGTCTTAATAAAAGGCACCGCCTCGGAGGCGGCAAATAAGATTTTCATAGTAGATCCCCTTTCCATTACAGTTATGCAGTGCAGAGAGAAAGGAGCCGGGGGCGGGCAGAAACCGCGCCGCGCCCCGGCGGGGAACACGCTTATACCACGGAGCCTTTGGCAATGGCCAGCGGATAGGTGAAGTGGCCCATCAGCATCCGGTCCTGGTTGACGGTGACATCCTTGTCCGTAATGACATAGGACAGAGAGGCGCCGCTCTTGACTACGGTGCCCTGCATCAGAACACAGTTGGACACCTTGGCCCCCGCCTCAATTACCACGTGGCGGGAGATCACGGAGTTCTCCACCTCCCCTTCAATGAGGCAGCCGTCGGCCACCAGGGAGTGGATAGATTTGGCGTCGGGGCCATAGTAGGTGGAGGGGCTGGAGCGGTCCTTCGTGCGGACAGGTCGGGCGGGATTGAACAGGTCGTCCGGCACCGCCGGGTCCAGCAGATCCATAGAGCGCTCAAAGTAGCCGCTCACCGACTGGAAGCGGGCCACATAGCCCTGGTGCACATAGGACATGAGCTTCAGGGTCTTGAGCCGGGGCTGGAGCACGCCGCGGCT
>CALXGD010000081.1 GCA_944387745.1 uncultured Oscillospiraceae bacterium | reverse complement strand
GGCATTTTTAATCAGGTCCTCGCCGTAGCCGGTGACAGCGGCGCCCCGAATTTCAATGCGGCTTCCACACAGCTGGTAGATCTGCTTCAGCTGCTCCAGCACGATAGCCACCGGATTGCCCAGGTTGGAGTGGTAGTAGGTGTACAGCAGTCCCCCGTCCTCAGTGATCAGGGTCAGCTTGGTGGTGGTGGAGCCGGCGTCAATGCCCAGCCAGGCGGGACCCTCGTAGGTCTGGATATCTGCCTGAGGGGGCCGCTTGGCGTTGTGGCGGGCACAGAAAGCTCCGTACTCGGCCATGTCTTGAAACAGAGGGGGCATGGTGTCCACCGAAGTGGTGGTGTCTACACTCTCCTCCAGCTTTTTCAGGGCGTCCTCGAAGGGAATGCTCTCATAGTCAGTGGCGCACAGGGCCGCGCCGATGGCGGCAAAGCAGTCTCCATCCTCTGGGAAAATGGCATGCGCCTCGTCCAGGTTCAGGGTCTCCACAAACCGCTGGCGCAGGCCCATGAGAAAGTGGAGGGGACCGCCCAGAAAGACAATCTTGCCCTTCAACTCCCGGCCCTGGGTGAGGCCGCCTACGGTCTGATTCACCACCGCCTGGAAGATGGAGGCGGCCACGTCCTCCTTCCGCCCTCCCTGGTTCAGGATTGGCTGGATGTCGCTCTTGGCGAACACGCCGCACCGGGAGGCGATGGGGTAGATCTTCTCATACTTTAGGGACAGGGCGTCCAGTTCGTCCACCGTCACGTTCATCAAAGTGGCCATCTGGTCGATGAAGGCCCCGGTGCCCCCGGCACAGGAGCCGTTCATCCGCTCCTCCAGGGCGCCGCCAAAGAAGATGATCTTGGCGTCCTCTCCCCCCAGCTCGATGACCGCGTCCGTGTCCGGGATATATGTATTAACGGCTGCGGCGGTGGCGTACACCTCCTGGACAAAGCTGATGCCAGAGGCGTTGGCCACCCCCAGCCCGGCGGAGCCGGTAATCACCAGCTTAATTTGTTTTCCAGATAGCATATCCGAAATGGACTGCAGGGTCTCACAGGCCCGCTCCCGGGTCTTGGAGTAGTGCCGCTCATAGGAGCGGAACAGCAGCTTATTCTGTTCGTCCAGCACCACCACTTTTACTGTGGTGGAGCCAATATCAATTCCGATGCGAAGGCTCATAGAATCTAAAAACTCCTAACCGATGGTTCTGCACACATGGTTCTTCTCTATTCTGATACATGATACTTCTGAACTTGAAAAAATACAACAATTTTAACGGATTCTTAACACCCTATTTGAGAGGAAAAACGACCTTTTAACGGTAAAAACTTGTGCATTTCTGCCCATATATGGATAAATTTATTTTAAATTGTTTGCGAATGAGAGTGGGCATAGTGCACAAAACGACTTGCCTGCCTGCGGACCTGCCAAAAGCGCGGTGCGGCCGGAGGGGGAGAAAAAGAGGGTGGACGCCTTGAACCGCGGGGAAAGGCCTGCTATACTGAAAAAAACGGGAGAGCGGGCCGGCTGAGAGCCGGAGAGGTGAACTTTGGGAGGAGGCGCAGCACAGATGAAGAAGTGCCGCATTACCGCAGTGCGCAGGACAGAATATGAGGACCTAATGGCCCAGTATGAAAATCCCATTTCCCACGCCTGCGGCGTGTCGGTGGGACAGGTTTGGATTGCCAACGGCTGGGAAAAGCCGGAGGGCTTCTGCCAGAGCGCCTGGGACACCCTGTCCCCCTTCGTCCTGGCACTGAGTCACGGGGGAGAAAATTTCTACGGCGGCTGGATGAAGAATCCCAGATCTGCTATGCTCTCCTGCAACGACGGCTTCCGCCCGGTGAGCTTTTTGGTGGAAGCTCTGGAGGAGGCGGCGGAGGAAGAGACGTCGCCTTGAGGTCGTAAAAGAACCGGGGGAGCGCATTGCGCTCCCCCGGATGGCGGTTTGATGAAAAATTGATGTCGGTCCGTCAGACCGCAGACAGGACCCGCAGTAGATCTCCCCGGATGTCCTCCTTCCCGCTGTGTGAGGGGACCTGGCCGGTGAGATACTGATAGGCGTCCTGCCACTCCCAGGGAGTGGCGGCTTCAGCTGGGATCTCCCGCAGCACCCGGGTCAGCCGACTGCGCAGGGAGGGGGTGTGTCGCCGCAGGTCGGAGAGAAACTCCACCCCTACCCGATGCCCCACATAATCCAACAGGGAGAGCTCGAATCTTCTTGTGGTTTGCATAGACGATCTCCTTTTTGCCCGTCTGCTTCACCGGGAGCCCGAGGAATGGCGCTGCTCCGCCGGTGGAGCAAGAAATCATATTCCTCTTGGAACATCTTTTTTATAACAGTTTGAGTGCCAGATTGTCAACAAGATGGAAAAAGCTTTAACAAAAGTTATAAATGATGTTCACGCAGACAGCGGCTGTGTGAAATCCGGATAAGAGGTCGGGAGAAAAGAAAATCGCAGACCGTCTCCGAAATGGAGGGGATGGAAATCTCAGCCACAGCCGCCGCACCGGGTGCAGGCGGAGGGGGCGGTAGCGCACCCCCCAAGGGCGGTCTCCCGCAGCTCGATGGGGAGGCGGCGGCCCACGGCGTACATGGTCTCCAGCATCTCGTCGAAGGGGATGAGCTGTTTCACCCCGCTCAGGGCCAGCTCAGCGGCGATGAGGGCGTTGGCTACCCCGGCGGCGTTCCGATTCTGGCAGGGGTACTCCACCAGTCCCCCCACCGGGTCGCACACCAGGCCCAGCAGGTTCATCAGTACTGTGGACCCGGCGTCCAGGCACTGCTCCGGGGCACCCCCCATGAGCTCCACCGCAGCGGAGGCGGCCATGGCGGCGGCCACTCCCACCTCCGCCTGACAGCCCCCCACCGCCCCAGCCACTGTGGCGTTGCGCATGGCCAGACAGCCCACCGCCCCGGCGTTGAACAGGGCGTCGATGAGTCGGTCGTCGGAGATTTTGTAGCAGTCCTGGAGGGCCAGCAGCAGCCCGGGCACCACCCCGGCGGAGCCGGCAGTGGGGGCGGCCACGATCAGGCCCATGGAGGCGTTCACCTCGGATACTCCCATGGCGTAGGCCATGGCCCGCTGGAGCACGTCCCCACAGATAGCCTTTCCCCGGAGGGCGTGGTCATAGAGCTTCTTGGACTCCCCGCCGATGAGGCCACCGGTGGACTTGGACGGCTTTTTCAGGGGGAGGGAGGCCGACTCGCGCATGATCTCCAGCACCCGGGCCATACGGTGGTCCACCTGGTCCCGGGTGGTCTCCCCCAGCTCTATCTCCCGGCGGCGCATGACCTCGGAGATGGGGCATTGCGCCTGTCGGCACAGCTCCAGCAGCTCCTGTGCAGATTTAAAATCCATAGTTGTTCCCTCCTAAGGCTCCAGCAGCATGACGTCCTGTACATAGGGGTTATTCCGCAGGGGGACGTCAATCCCCTGGGGCAGATGCCCGTCGGACTCCACGATGGTGTAGGCGGTGTGGCCCTTGGCCTCCCGGAACAGGCGCATAAAGGCGATGTTCATGCCGTAGTCGCTGAGGACCTTGGTGATGTGGGCCACCACTCCGGGCTTGTCCTGTTGGACCACAATGACGGTGCTGTACTCGCCGGTGAAGTCCACCTCCGCCCTGTTGATGCGGACAATACGCACCTTGCCGCCCCCCAGGGACTCTCCCCGGACGGTCATCTCCTGCCCGGCGGCGTTTTTCATGTGGATGTCTACCGTGTTGGGGTGGACATCCGTCTCAGTGGTGCAGGGGAGGAATTGAAACTCCAGCCCCCGCTCCCGGGCGATGGAGAAGGACTCCCGGATGCGCTTGTCGTCGGTCTCGAAGCCCATGAGGCCGCCCAGCAGGGCCCGGTCGGTGCCGTGGCCCTGATAGGTTTTAGCGAAGGAGCCGTACAGGGTGAACTCCGCCTTCACAATAGGTGGGGCTATCATCTTCCGAGCCAGCAGGGCGATGGCCGCCGCTCCGGCGGTGTGAGAGCTGGAGGGCCCAATCATGTTGGGGCCCAGTACATCAAAGACGCTGATAAAGGGCATAGGGAAACACCTCTCTGGTCAGGCCACCTTGGGGGCCTTGTTGATAAACTTCTGGTAGATGGTCTCCACAATGACACCGATGGCGTTGTCCCCAGACACGTTGCAGGCGGTGCCGAAGGAGTCCTGGGTGATATACAGGGCCACCATAATGGCACAGATGGGGCCGTTTACATCTCCGGCCTCAGGGCCGAAAACCATATACAGGAAGGGCAGGGCGGTCATAATGGAGCCGCCGGGGGCGCCGGGGGAGGCCACCATGGCGATGCCCAGGGTCATAATGAAGGGGATCACAGTGGACAGGCTGATGGGCAGCTGGTTCATCAGGCACACGGCGGTGGCACAGGCGGTGATGGTGATCATAGAGCCGGCCATGTGGATGTTGGCGCACAGGGGCACCACGAAGTTGCGGATCTCCGGAGAAACTCCGTCCTTCTCGGCGCACTGCAGATTCACCGGAATGGTGGCGGCGGAGGACTGGGTGCCCAGGGCGGTGACGTAGCCGGGGATCTGGTTGCGGATGAGGCGGAAAGGATTCTTGCGGCTGATGGTCCCAGCGGCCAGGAACTGGAGCACGATGCAGCTCAGGTGCATGAGGATGACCACCAGGAACACCTTCCACAGGATGCTGAGAATGGCGAAGGTCTGACCAGATTTGGTCATGTTGGTGAAGGTGCCGCAGATATACAGGGGCAGCAGGGGGATGATGACGGAGTGAAGTACCTGGTCAATGATGCCGGAGAAGTCGGTCATGGCGTTGTACAGGGTGTCCCCGATGGTCCTGCCCCGCAGGGTGGACAGGCACAGGCCCAGCACAAAGGCCAGCACTACGGCGGACAGGGTGTCGAACAGGGGCGGGATGCTCAGAGAGAAGTAGGTCTCCAGGGAGTTGCCGGCGGTGGCGGCAATCTGCTCCAGGGCGTCGGCGCTCATAAAGCTGGGGAACAGGTTGTGGGCCACCAGATAGGAGGCGGACCCAGCGATGAGAGTGGAGCAATAGGCCAGAATGACGGTGATGAGCAGCAGCTTGCCAGCCCCGTTTTTCAGATTGGCGATGCCCATAGTCACATAGGCCAGGATCATCAGAGGAATGACGAAGGACAGGAAGGTGCTGAAGATGCTGGACAGGGTGACCACGATGCGGCAGAACCACACGGGCAGGAACTGTCCAAAGAGGATGCCGATGATGATGGCGATGATGAGCTTGGGGAACAGGCCGAGCTTAAATTTTTTGTTCTCCATTGGAAAAACCTCCTCACAAATTTACTCAAATTTTACTTGCCTGATCGCTGATTTTAGTATATTCTGTTTGCGGTGATTTGTAAAATTCATGGTTTTAATAGAATCGTTTCAAAAAACAGATAACAAAAAAGATGACAGATGAGCGGGAGCGCGGCGGTGGCTGACGCCCGCCTCAGCAGCAGCCAGGCGAAGAGAAAATTCATTCCCAGAGGCCGAAAATCAAACAAAAGCCCCGGGAAATACAGGAAAGAAATAGGAGGGTGATCTATGGAGCTGCGCCAGCTGAGCACATTTATCCGGGTGGCCCAACTGAAAAGCTTCTCCCGGGCGGCGGAGAGCCTGGGGTATTCTCAGTCCGCCGTGACAGTCCAGATCCAGCAGCTGGAGGAGGAGCTGAACACCCGTCTCTTTGACCGCATGGGGAAGCGGATTTCTCTGACTACCCCGGGGACCCAGTTCCTGGAGCACGCCTACGAGGTAATTAACCAGGTGAACCGGGCTAAGCTGTCTCTGTCTTGGGAGGAGGAGCTGCGGGGCGGGCTGCACATCGGGGTGATCGAATCCCTGTGCGTCTCCAAGCTGCCCGCCGTGGTGCACCACTTCTGGCAGCGCCACCCCAAGGTGGTGCTGCGGGTCACCACCGGGGAGCTGGAGGACCTGATTGAGCAGATGGAGCAGGGGGAGATGGATCTCATCTATATTTTAGACGAGCCCCAGTATAATAACAGATGGTGCAAGCTGATGGAGCAGCGGGAGGAGATTGTACTGGTGGCCTCCGTCATGCTGCTGGACCAGCTGCCCAGGGACGGAGAGCTGGAGATGGAGCAGCTTCTGGATAAGCCCTTCTTCCTCACGGAGCAGAATGCCAACTATCGCCGGGTGCTGGATCGGTATCTGGCCGCTCGGGGGAGGATCCTGACGCCTTTTTTGGAGTGCAGCGACACCTCTTTTATTATTCGGATGCTGGAGGTGGACTGCGGCCTCTCCTTCCTGCCCCGGTATGTGGTGGAGAAAAATGTGGACCGGGGGAGTCTGGCAGTCCTGAATGTGCGGGACCTGCATGTCTCTCTGTACCAGCAGATCTTCTGCCATAAGGAGAAGTGGCGCACCAGAGAGATGGATGAATTTGTCCGGGCGGTGGAGGAGACCAACTTCAGGCCGGCCATGCCAAAGCTCTGAGAGCTCTGGGCGAAGATGATCATAGGGAATGCAGACGGAAAGGAGCGGAACAAATTGTGATGCGGACAGCGGAAGAGCTGAAAGAACAGCTGATCAGAATCGACCGGAGGGGATATCCGGCCTATAAGGACACCAGGGGGAGCTACCGGTTTCCGGACTATGCGCTCTCCATCGACCATGTGCAGGGGGATCCCTTTGCGGCCCCCTCAAAGCTGAGCGTCCGGGTGGACGGCAGAAGGGCGGGATTTCCGCCGGCCCTATACCGCCTGCCCTGCCAGCGCATTGCCCTGGAGGATGCGCTCACCCGGCGCTTTGGCCAACAGACGGCCAGATTCTCCTTCCGGGCCAAGGGCTCCGGGCAGAGCGGCCTGATGGCCGTCAGCCGCTGTGGCCAGGAGGTGCTGGAGCGCACCGCCTGCCGCCTGGACCCTAAGACGGGAAATGTTTTGGTGCGCCTGGAGGTAGGATTCCCCGCCAACGGCAGAACCATTAACGCCGGGGAGCTGGAGAAGATCCTGTTTGACTTCCTGCCCCGGTGCGTCAAAGGCAGCCTCTTCTATCAGAGCTGGGCGGCTGGGGAGCTGCAGGCCCTGGCAGATCTGGCGGAGGACCAGCAGGCTATTCGGGAGCAGCTCCCCCGGCTGGGGCTGTGTGCATTTGTGGCCGATGGGAGCATCCTGCCCCGGGAGTCGGGAATCTCATCCCGGCCCATGGAGGGCGCCGTGGCCTTTCAGTCCCCGAAAGAGCTGTCGGTGACTGTGCAGCTGCCCCATAGGGGCCCGCTGACGGGGCTGGGGATCCCCAAGGGTGTCACTCTCATTGTGGGAGGTGGCTATCACGGAAAATCCACCCTGCTGAAGGCACTGGAGCTGGGGGTCTACAACCACATTGCCGGGGACGGGAGGGAGTATGTGATCACAGACCCTGCGGCGGTAAAGATTCGGGCGGAGGACGGCCGAAGTATCCGCTCTGTAGACATCTCCATGTTCATCCGAGATCTCCCCAACGGAAAAGACACCACCGCCTTTACCACTGAGGACGCCAGCGGCTCTACCTCCCAGGCGGCCAATGTGGTGGAGAGCATGGAGGCGGGGACCTCCCTGCTGCTGATAGATGAGGACACCAGTGCCACCAACTTTATGGTCCGGGACGAGCTGATGCAGCGGGTGGTCAGCCGGGATATGGAGCCCATTATTCCTTTTTTGGACCGTGTCAGGGAGCTGTATGAGCAGTATGGAATTTCCACCATTCTGGTGGCGGGGAGCTCCGGGGCCTACTTCCACGCGGCGGACCACGTGATCCAGATGGACCGCTATGTCCCACGGGACGTTACAGCTCTGGCCAAAGGGGAGGCCAAGGCCTTTCCCCTCTCCAGTCCACCTCTGGAGCCGGCTGCCCCGCCCAGCTTCTGCAGAAAACCGAGACCTGCGGAGAACCTGACCAGGGGGGAGCGGGGAAAGATCCGGACCATGGGGCGGGACGGTGTCTCTCTGGACCGCGAGACCATCGACCTGCGGTATGTGGAGCAGCTGGTGGACAGTGAGCAGCTGGCCGCTCTGGGGTACTGCCTGGCCTACGCCCAGCAGAACCTGCTGGACGGAAGGCGAGAGCTGCGTCAGGTGGCGGCGGAGCTGGAGCGGCTGATGGAGGAAAAAGGGCTGGAGGCCCTGTGTCAGGGCGGGGCGGGCATGGCAGCCCTGGCGCGGCCCAGGCTCCAGGAGATCTTCGCCTGTTTGAACCGCTTCCGCGGCCTGCGGCTGTAGAGAGAGCGCCCCGGAAAAAGGTGGACAGGGCGTGTAGAACGTGATATATATAGTAAATGGCCGGCAGGGGGAGAGGACCCGGCGCCTGTCCGGCCTGCGGAACAGGAGGCAGCTCCCTGCCAAGGCGTATATCGGGACCGGGACCAATTTCAGATAATAGATAAGGTGGCTGTGTTTATGAGGGATGAAAAGAGAGAGAACGGGCCGGCCTCTATGGATGCCGACTACTCCCTGGAGGCGGTGCCTGAGTCCGCCCGGAAGGGATTTTGGAACATGTTCTTTGTCATGCTGGGCTTTACCTTCTTCTCCGCCAGCATGAGCGTGGGGGCCAAGCTGGGCAACGGCCTGGACCTGTCCGGGTTTGCCTGGGCCTGTCTCATCGGAGGGGTGATCCTGTCCGCCTACTGCGGAGTGCTGGCCTTTATCGGCTCAGAGACAGGGCTGAATATGGATCTGCTATGCCGGAGGACCTTCGGCAGCAGGGGCTCCTATCTTTCCTCCGCTATTTTGGGCTTTACTCAGATTGGCTGGTTCGGAGTGGGCGTGGCCATGTTCTCCATCCCAGCTGCCCAGCTGATGGGGGTGAATGAGTGGGCCCTCACCATTGCCGCCGGCCTGCTGATGACCGCCACCGCCGCCACCGGCATGAAGGCCCTGGAGATTGTCAGCTATATCTCGGTGCCTCTGATTGTGATTCTGGGGGTCTACTCCATGGTCACTGCCACCGCTGACGGAGGTGGACTGGCCGCCATCTTCGCCCAGTCCGCCGGAGGCATCTCTCTGGTTACCGGCATCGGCTATGTGATTGGCTCCTTTATCTCCGGCGGCACTGCTACCCCCAATTTTATCCGCTTTGCCAAGAACAATCAGATTGCTGTCTGGACCACCGTCATCGCCTTTTTCCTGGGCAATACCCTCATGTTCTGCTTCGGTGCAGTGGGGGGCGCCTTCACCGGCAAAGACGACATCTTTTATGTGATGATCGCCCAGGGACTGGCCATCCCCGCTCTGATTGTGCTGGGGGCCAACATCTGGACCACCAACAACAACGCCCTGTATACCGGGGGACTGGCAATTTCCAATATCTCTGGAGTGCGGATGAAGTTCACCACTTGGATCTCCGGTATTGTGGGCACCGCCCTGGCCATCTGGCTGTACTGGAATTTCGTGGGCTGGCTGAACATTCTCAACTGCGCTCTGCCCCCCATCGGCGTGATCGTTATTCTGGACTACTGGAAGAATCGGGAGAAATTCCGGGGAGAGTACCGGGAGTGCGCTGTCAACTGGTTCAACATCGCCGGCATTGTGGTGGGGGCCGTGGCCGCCAACCTACTGCCCTGGGGCATTGCCGCAGTGAACGCTATGGTGGTGGCCGCGCTCTGTTTCCTTCTGGGAGAGCTGGTTCGGCGAGAAAAATAAAAAGCTGCCGCTTTCACGGCATGACAGCTTAGGAAAGGACGGAAAAGGGAAATGCTGTTTCAAAATTTGGTGCTGGCCAACGCCGAGAGCCCGGTGGATATCCGGGTGACAGAGGGGAAATTTGAAGAGATTGCCCCTGGCCTGGAGCCACGCTCAGGGGAGGAGGTTGTCTCTGACTGTGCTGGAAAGCTGGCCTTGCCCCCCTTTGTGGAGTCCCACGTACACCTGGATACCTGTCTTACTGCTGGCCGACCCCGCTGGAATCTGACGGGCACCCTGTTCGAGGGGATCCAGTGCTGGGAGGAGTACAAGCCCTTCCTCACCAAGGAGGAGGTGAAGGAGCGGGTGAACAGGGCCATCCGACTCCAGGCCTCCAATGGGATCCAGTATGTCCGCACCCATGTGGACATCAACGACCCGAAGCTCACCGCGCTGGAGGCCCTTTTGGAGCTGCGGGAGGAGGTCCGAGACTACATGGACATTCAGATCGTGGCTTTTCCCCAGTACGGCATCCTCAGCTACCCCCACGGAAAGGAGCTGCTTGAGCAGGCCCTGAAGCTGGGGGCCGACGCCGCCGGCGCCATCCCTCACTTCGAGTTTACCCGGGAGTACTCAGTGGAGTCCCTGAATATCTGCTTCGAGCTGGCTCAGAAGTACGGCAAGCTCATTGACGTCCACTGTGACGAGATCGACGACTAGGCCTGCCGGGGCCTGGAGACGGTGGCCACCCGGGCCTATGAGACGGGGATGGGGGACATGGTCACCGCCTCCCACACCACCGCCATGCACAGCTACAACAACGCCTACATGATCCGGCTTATGCGGGTTCTGAAGCTGTCCGGTATCAACTTTGTGGCCAACCCCTGCGTCAATGTCCACTTGGGCGGACGGGCGGACACCTACCCGAAGCGCCGGAGCATGACCCGAGTGAAGGAGCTCACCGCCGAGGGCATCAACGTCTCCTTCGGCTCCGACGACATCTTCGATCCCTGGAATCCCTTGGGCAACGGCAAGATGCGGGATCAGGTGTTTATGGGCCTGTACACCGGCCACATGCTGGGCTATGAGGAGATTGTGAACTCCTATAAGTTTGTCACCTCCAACGCTGCCCGCACCCTCCACCTGGGAGAGGCCTATGGTGTCGAGGTGGGGAAAGACGCCAACTTCATCATTTTGGACGCCAAGGACTGGTATGACGCATTAAACTGCGACGCGGGGATTCTCCGAAGCTACCGCCGGGGAAGGCTGGTCGCCAGCGGACGTCCCGCGGAGAAGCAGGTGTGCTTCTAAGAGAACGGGGCAGAAAAAGTCAGCGCCAAGAGCCATAAGTTCAATGTTGTACAGCATAAAATGTTCTGTGATAAAAACGGCCGCTCAGCGGCCGTTTTTTATTTAGTCGTTTAATTGACTGCGCGCCAGACCATGGAAAAATGACGAAATCAGGAAACATGAGCGGCGCATAGAAGCGAAACCTGGGGACAAGATAGTTGCGGATGTTCCATCCAAGGCAATATCCAAAACCAAAGTAGAAAAAGGAGAGACAAAAGTTATGTCTAGCAACAGCAACAGCAGCAGCAATAAACTGGTTGTTCCCAGTGCCCGCGAGGCCATGAACAAGTTTAAGATGGAGGCGGCCAATGAGGTGGGCGTCACCCTGAAGCAGGGCTACAACGGCGATCTGACCAGCAAGCAGGCCGGCTCTGTGGGCGGCCAGATGGTCAAGAAGATGATCGAGTCCTACGAGAACGGCATGAAGTAATCAGGCCCGGAGGTTGGTCCGGTTTACAAACTGCTGTATAAACCATGGCTGGGGCCGCCGTCCCAGGACCGGAATAGAGCTGTCAGAGAGATCCGGGAGACCGGTGCTATGACGGATTTTCCGGCCGGGGCGGCGTGCCCCGGTTTTTTGTGATACAGCCAACTCCGCTTTGTGGTCCTAAGCGCAAAATATTTCTTACAGTTCTTGTCCGCTACAGGCGGGAATACAAAGAGAATCAGGCCCTGTCTTAAAATGCAGTGAAATGAATTTCTTGTCGAACTGAACAGAATATAATACGATAATATCACAAAATTTAAGCAAAACAGAAAACACTGGACGGAGCAAAAAGTAATTCTTTACAATATTACATTAGCGTGCTAAAATATGAAAGCGGAAGGGTGAATACCCCGGACATATCCCAATTTTGGAGGTTTTGTACATGAAAAAGACCTTGTCTCTTGCTCTTGCTCTGACCATGGCCCTGTCTCTGGCCGCCTGCGGCGGCGACAGCAGCAGTGCCTCCACTCCCGACGCCTCCGGCAGCTCCAGCCAGGCGGACGCCAGCGCATCCACCCCCGCTGCCAGCAGCTCTGCGGCCAGCAGCGCTGGAGACGCTGAGACGGAAGTGGTGGATGACATCACCGCCGTCACGGATAAGGGTACTCTGGTGGTGGGCATCACCAACTTTGACCCCATGGACTACCAGGACGCCGACGGCACCTGGATTGGCTTTGACGCCGACATGGCCAAGGAATTTGCCGCCTCTCTGGGCGTGGAAGCGGAATTTGTTGAGATCAACTGGGACTACAAGGTGATGGAGCTGGAGGCCGGCAACATCGACGTGGTTTGGAATGGCATGACGCTGAACGATGAAGTGATGGCGGCCATGTCTACCTCCGTCCCCTACTGCCTGAACGCCCAGGTGCTGGTGGTCCCCGCGGACAAGGTGGCCGACTATGAGGGTCTGACCTCTCTGGAGGGGCTGAACGTGGCGGTGGAGTCCGGCTCCGCCGGCGAGGATGCCGCTGAGGAACTGAGTGCCGGCACCGTCCCCGTGCCCAAGCAGGCGGACACCCTGCTGGAAGTCTCTGCTGGCACCTCGGACGCGGCGGTGATCGACCTGCTTATGGCGGGCGCGATGATCGGCGAGGGCACCAGCTATGAGGACCTGGCCATTGCCCTGAATCTGAACGAGGTCCGTGGGCTGGACTCCGAGTCCTACGGCGTGGGCTTCCGGAAGGGTTCCAACCTGGTGGACGAGTTCAACGCCTTCTGGGCGGAGAAGGTGGCCGACGGCACAGTGCTGGAGGTCGCTACCACCTACGGCGTGCAGGAATCCGTCATTCTGGAGTAATTCCGGTTTTTATCACACAGGAAAGGCAGAGGGCGCTGAAGCGTCCTCTGCCTTTCGGAGTGTATTTCATACCATACATAGGGGGACAACGGCATGTTTTTCCTGTCCGCTGAATTTCAAACAGTGGTCTCTGCCCTAAACGAGGGATTCTTAAAAACGGTACAGCTGTTTTTGGTCACACTGATTGGCGCGCTGCCTCTGGGACTGGTGATTTCCTTCGGCTCCATGAGTCGCTGGGCGCCGCTGGCCCGGCCCGTCCACTGGCAGCTGCGGCGGAAGGGGCGCGCCCCCGGCCGGGCCGCCAGCCTTTTAATTGCCTTCCGCCCCGTTCGCCTGGTGTGCCGCCTGGCGGTGTGGATCATCCGGGGAACTCCCCTCGTCCTTCAAATTCTGATTATCTACTATGTCCCCCCGCTGATGAAACTATTCAACTGGGGCGGCGGCGAGGGCGGCCGGTTTACCGCCGTGGCGGTGGCGTTCATCATCAACTACGCCTTCTACTTCTCCGAGATTTACCGGGGCGGCATTCAGGGTGTTCCCGTGGGGCAGCAGGAGGCGGGACAGGTGCTGGGCATGACCAAGTCCCAGATTTTCTTTCAAA
>CALXGD010000080.1 GCA_944387745.1 uncultured Oscillospiraceae bacterium | reverse complement strand
ACGTGGCCGGCTTCTTCCAGGGGACGGCCAAGAGCTGCTTTGTGGTCCTCCACTATGTGGACGGGGACCTGGCCGCCAAGGACATGGAGCTGCTGGACACCCCCATGGAGGAGGAAGAGGGGGAGGTACTGTCCTCCCTGGTGCGGGAATACTATGGGGGCCGCAGCCACCTGCCCAAGCAAATTCTGCTGCCCTGCGAGCTGCCCGACCAGGTGCCCCTCACCCGGATGCTGTCCGAGCAGGTGGGATACCGGGTAGAGCTGGTTACCCCCCAGCGGGGGGCCAAGATGGACTTGATCAAGCTGGCCAACCAGAACGCCGCAGAGGAGGTGGAGCGGGCCACCACCCGGGAGGAGCGGCAGAACAAGCTGCTGGAGGCCCTGGGGCGGATGCTGGGTCTCTCCCAGACGCCCCGGCGGATGGAGTCCTACGACATTTCCAACACCGGCGCCGACGACATCGTGGCCTCCATGGTGGTCTTTGAGAACGGCCGGCCCCTAAAACGGGACTACCGGCACTTCAAGCTGAAGGATATGGACGGTCCGGACGACTACGCCTCCATGGAGCAGGTGCTCACCCGGCGGTTCCGCCGGTATCTGGATGGGGACGAGAAATTCAACACCAGGCCGGACCTGCTGCTCATTGACGGGGGAGAGAACCATGTAAAGGTGGCCCGTCGGGTGCTGGAGGCCATGAACCTGGACATCCCCGCCTTTGGCATGGTGAAGGACGACCGGCACCGCACCCGGGCGTTGGTCGCCCCCGACGGACGGGAGATCGGCATCCAGTCCATCCCGGCGGTGTTTGCCCTGATTGGACAAATTCAGGAGGAGACCCACCGCTTTGCCATCGAGTTCAACCGCCAGCAGCGGAAAAGCCGGGTGCAGGGCTCTACCCTGGACAAGATTCCCGGGGTGGGGGAGGTGCGCCGTCAGCAGCTGTTGAAGCACTTCAAAAGTGTCAAGGCGGTGCGGGAGGCGTCTCTGGAAGAGCTGGAGAAAGTGGTGCCCAGGAATACGGCGCAGGCAGTATATGGGTATTTCCATAAAAGTGAAGCGTGAAGAGTGGATGGGGGAGATAGCATGAAGGGAAAAGAGCCCTGGCTCTCCTGGGCCAGCGAGCTCCAGAGCCTGGCCCAGGCGGGGCTGTACTACGGAAAGGACAAATTCGATTTAGAGCGGTATGCCCGCATCCGGGAGATCTCCGCTGAGATGATGGCCCATCAGACCGGCCTGCCCCTGGAGCAGGTGAGGAATATTTTCTGCTGTGAGACGGGCTACCAGACCCCAAAGCTGGCCACCCGGGCCGCCGTCATTCAGGGGGACAAGGTCCTGCTGGTGAGGGAGCCCAGGGGCTGGGCCCTGCCGGGGGGCTGGGTGGACTATAACGTCTCCGTGAGGGAGAATGTGGGGAAAGAGGTGAGGGAGGAGGCCGGCCTGGAGGTGCGGCCGGAGCGGGTCATCGGCCTCCAGGACGGGGAGAACCACCATGTGACGGCCTACCCCTGGAAGGTGTGCATTGTCTTTGTGCTGTGCACCCTCCTGGGCGGGGAGTTTCGGGAGAACCTGGAGACCAGCGGGAGCGGCTGGTTTTCCCTGGACGAGCTGCCTGAGCTGGATTTGGAGAAAACCACCCCGGAGCAGCTGAGCATGTGCTTTGAGGCCAGCCGGGCGCTCCACTGGGAGACAATTTTGGAGTAAGAGAGCTCCACAGAAGAAAGGATGGAGGACCATGCGAGTGATCTCCGGCTCCGCCCGAGGGCGGCGGTTAAAGGAGCTGCAGGGGATGGAGACCCGTCCCACCACCGACCGGGTGAAGGAGGCCCTGTTCAGCATCATCCAGTTTGAACTCCCCGGTCGGGAGGTGCTGGATTTATTTGCCGGCACCGGCCAGCTGGGCATCGAGGCCCTGTCCCGGGGGGCGGAGCGGTGTACCTTTGTAGACCAGCGGAGGGATGCGGTGGCCTTGATCCGGGATAACCTCAAGCTCACTGGCCTTCAAAAGCGGGCTGAGGTGGTGCAGGGGGAGTCCATCTCCTACCTCATGGACTGCCACAAAAAATTCCATGTGATCTTCCTGGATCCCCCCTACGGCAGCGGTCTGCTGGAAAAGGCTGTGGAGACCGTCGAGGCATTTGACATTCTTCAGGAACATGGTATAATGATCTGCGAAAGTCCGCTGGAGCAAGCGCTGCCTGAGGTATCTCAGCCCTATGAGCGTGGCAGGGACGACCGGTATGGGAAGATCAAGCTGACGCTGTACCGGAAAAACAGAGGGGAGCGCCGCCCATGAAAACCGCAATTTATCCCGGCAGCTTTGACCCGGTGACCCTGGGACATCTGAACATCATCAAGCGGGCCGCCGCCTGTTTTGACCGGCTGATCGTCTGCGTGATGATCAACTCCAAAAAACAGGGGATGTTTACCCCGGAGGAGCGGGTGGAGCTGCTGAGAAAGGCCACCGCCCGGTTCCCTAATGTGGAGGTGGACTACTCCCAGGGCCTGCTGGCGGAGTATGCCCGGCGGCGGAAGGCTCATGTGCTGGTGAAGGGACTTCGGGCCGTGTCCGACTTTGAGCAGGAGGTCCAGATGGCGGTGATCAACCGGAAGCTGAACCCCGGCTTAGAGACCATGTTTCTGGCCTCCAGCGAAAAATATACCTATTTGAGCTCCACCATCGTAAAGGAGATGGCCCGATACGGGGCGGACCTGCGGGACTTCCTCCCCAGAGAGATCGTGGACGACGTGAGCCGCCGGATGCAGGAGCTGCAGGAGCAGGAAAGGAAGGATTGACCGTGGCAAGCGGAGTGGAAGAACTGCTGGACATGTTGTTTGATATGGTGGACGAGGCCAAGAATGTGCCTCTCTCCGGCGACAAGTGTATGATCGAGCGGGACCGGGCCCTGGATCTGATTGACGATATCCGGGTCAAGTTCCCTGTGGAGCTGGAGGAGGCCAAAAAGGTCATGGCGGCCCGGTCAGACATGTTGGCCTCCGCCAAGCGGGAGGCAGAGGCCATCCGCCGCCAGGCGGAGGAGAAGGCCAAGCAGCTGCTGTCTGAGGAGACCATCCTGCTCCAGGCCCGGCAGCGGGCCAACGAGCTGACGCAGCAGGCGGAGGAGCGCAGCCGGGAGCTGAAGCGCTCCGCCAACGAATACTGTGAGGACGCCCTGCGCCGCACTGAGGAGGCGGTGGCCGAGGCCTACAACGAGATCAAACAGTCCCGGGCCCGGTTCCGGGCGGCCGCCAACGCCACTGCTGCGGGACAGCAGTCCTCCGGCGGCTCCCGCCCCGTGTATGACGCGGCGGCGGACGAGGACTGAGCGGCGAACTTTATCAGGAGACAGACTTCGGGAAGCAGAGAACTCCCCCAGGCGCAGGCCGTGAGAACGGGGCCTGCGCCTGGGGGAGTTTACCTGTGCGGAGGGAGACCTCTCTGCCTACCCCAGGGCCACGTCCAGGATCATCATAATGAGAAAGCCGGTCATTACCCCAAAGGTGCCCCCGGACCGCTCCCGAGGGCCGTGGAGGTTGGCCTCTGGGATTAGTTCCTCCACCACAACATAGAGCATGGCTCCCGCGGCGAAGGAGAGCAGCCAGGGCATAAGGGGTTCGACGGCTCCGGCGACCGATACGGTGAGCAGCGCGGCGGCGGGCTCCACTGCACCGGAGAGGGCGCCCAGGAAAAAGGCCCTCCCGGAGCTGAAGCCTGCCTGCCGCAGGGGGAGAGAGACGGCCGCCCCCTCCGGGAAGTTCTGAATTCCGATTCCCAGGGCCAGAGAGAGGGCGGCGGGGAGCAGGGCTGGGTCCCCCTGGGCGGCCAGGGCAAAGGAGATGCCCACTGCCATGCCCTCAGGGATATTGTGCATAGCGATGGCCAGCACCAGCAGTGCCACGCTGTGGCCGTCGCCCCGGGGGGCCTGGAGAAGTGCCGGTGTGAGATGGGGCAGCATTCGGTCCATAGCGGACAGAAAGGCGATGCCCAGAGAGGAGCCCCCCGCAGCGGGAAGCCATCCAGGGATCCCGGCGGCGTCCGCCGCTTCAATGGCAGGGATGAGCAGGGACCACATGCTGGCAGCGATCATCACTCCGGCTGCGAAGCCCAGCAGCAGCTGGTGGAGCCGCGGGCTGATCCGGCTGTGGAAGAGAAAGACTGCGGCCGCCCCCAGCGCAGTCATCAGAAATGTGAAGGAGCTGCCTCCTGCGGCCCATAAAAGCGCGTGTGACAAGGTGTCGTTCCTTTCCCGGCCCGGGACAGGCCAACGGGCCGCTGTAATGGAGATAGGCTGTATCAAACTATGCGGCGGACGGGGGAGAGGTGCCCGGTGTTTGAACAATGTAAAAATTTTTACAAGAAGCACTAGGCAAACGGGGATAATTATATTAAAATAAGAGAGAACGTTTGATAACACCCAAAGGAGGAGATTCCAATGGAGGAGCCAAAGTATAAACGTATTCTTTTGAAGATCAGCGGCGAGGCCCTGGCGGGCGCGGCGTCCAGAGGGCTGGACTTTAACGTCATCGGAGAGGTGTGCGACGTAGTCAAGCGCTGTGTTCAGCTGGGGGTCCAGGTGGGCATTGTGGTAGGCGGCGGCAACTTCTGGCGGGGGGTGAAGGACGGAGGGGACCGGATGGTCCGCGTCCGCGCCGACCACATGGGGATGCTGGCCACCGCCATCAACGCCCTGGCCGTGGCCGACGTGCTGGAGCAGAAGGGGGTGGAGGTCCGGGTCCAGACCGCCATTGAGATGCGGGCCATTGCGGAACCATATATCCGCTCCCGGGCTATTCGCCACTTGGAGAAGGGGCGCGTGGTCATCTTCGGCTGCGGCACCGGCAACCCCTTCTTCTCCACCGACACGGCGGCGGTCCTCCGGGCGGCGGAGATCGACGCGGACGTGATTTTGCTGGCTAAGAACATCGACGGCGTCTATTCCGCCGACCCCAGGAAGGTGCCCGGTGCGGTGAAGTACGACTCTATCACCTACTCCGATGTGCTGGCCCAGCGGCTGGAGGTCATGGACTCCACCGCCACCTCTCTGTCTATGGACAACAAGATCCCCGTGCTCCTGTTCGCTCTGAAGGACCCGGAGAACATCCTCCGGGCGGTGATGGGGGAGAAGATCGGAACCATCGTACAGGGCTGACCTGGCGATAAGAGAGAACAAACCCGAAAGGAAGATGTGACCATGAGTCCCGAGACAAAAGCTTATGACCGGACAAGGATCAAGACCATCGAGGTGGTCAAGTCCAACTTTGCCTCCGTCCGGGCGGGCCGGGCCAACGCCGGTGTGCTGGACCGGATCACAGTGGAGTACTACGGCACCCCCACCCCCCTGAATCAGGTGGCGGCCATCTCCTCCCCGGATCCCCGGACCCTGATGATTCAGCCCTGGGACGCCTCCCTTCTCAGAGCCATTGAGAAGGCCATCCAGACCTCCGACCTGGGGATCAACCCCCAGAACGACGGCAAGGTGATCCGCCTGGCCTTCCCTCAGCTCACCGAGGAGCGCCGGAGAGATCTGACCAAGCAGGTGCGCAAGTACAGCGAGGAGGGCAAGGTGGCCCTGCGGAACATCCGCCGGGACGCCATGGAGGACTTTAAGAAAAAGAAGAAGGCCTCTGAGCTCACCGAGGACGACCTGAAACAGCTGGAGAAGGAGATGCAGGATCTCACCGACAAGCGCTGCAAGGATATTGACGAGCTGACTGCCAAGAAAGAGCAGGAGCTGATGGCAGTCTGAGCCAGGACGGGGAGCCGTTGGCTTATCCAACGGCTCCGCCGGAAAATACACAGTAAGGATGTGGCGCTATGCCCTTTTTTAAAGCGAAAGAGCGGGAGCCGGTCCCGCCGGTGGATTTTGACCGTCTGCCCCGGCATATCGCCATTATTATGGACGGAAACGGCCGCTGGGCCCAGAAGCGGGGGCTGCCCCGCACGGCGGGACACGCCGCGGGGGCGGAGAATTTCCGCACCATTGCCACCTACTGCAAGGACATCGGTCTGGAGTACCTGACGGTCTATGCCTTCTCCACGGAGAACTGGAAGCGCCCGGCGGAGGAGGTAGGGGCCATTATGGGCCTTCTGAAGAAGTATCTGCTGGAGGCCATCGGCCGCATGGAGCGGGACCGGGTGAAGATGGAGTTCTTCGGGGACCTGTCGCCCCTGCCCCAGGAGCTCCAGGACCTGTGCCGGCGCACCCGGGAGATCTCCAAGGGCTACGACGGCTGTCAGGTGAACGTGTGTCTCAACTACGGGGGCCGTGACGAGCTTCTGCGGGCGGCCAAGGCCTATGCCCAGGACTGCCTGGAGGGAAAGAGTGATCCCAACCACCTGACGGCGGAGCGCTTTGCCGGCTATCTATACTCCCGGGGGGTGCCCGACCCGGATCTGGTGATCCGCCCCAGCGGGGAGCTGCGCCTGTCCAACTTCCTGCTGTGGCAGTCCGCCTATGCGGAGTTCTATTTTACCGATGTGCTGTGGCCCGACTTTTCTAAGGAAGAGCTGCACCGGGCGATTGCGGCCTATCAGGGCCGCTCCCGCCGGATTGGAGGGATTTAAGTGGGAAAGCGGATCCTGGTGGCGGTGGTCCTGGCGCCGCTGTTTTTTGTGGTGCTGTTTTTCCTGGATACGGTGTGGCTGGCGGTCCTCATGTCGGCTATCTGCGCTATGGCCGCCTTCGAGCTGCTCCGGGCCACCCAGGTGGCCCATCACAATGGGATGTATTTTTTTACCTCCCTCACCGCGGCGGTGGTCCCCATAGGGGTGTGGCTAGGCTATGGCTATGAGGTCACTCAGGCTGCGCTGCTGATCCTTATGATCGTAATTTTCTGGATTGCCATCCGCCTCTACGACCGGGAGCGTCCGGTGCGTTTTGAGGATGTGCTGCTGTGCCTGTTCGGAGGGCTGGTAATCCCGGGAGGTCTGGCCGCTCTTGTGTGGCTGAAGGGAATGGAGCAGGGGAAGTACCTGGTGCTTCTCCCTGTGATCTGCGCCTTTTTGACTGACGGCGGAGCCTATTTTGTGGGGATCTTTTTTGGAAAGCACCGGGGAGTCACCCGGGTGAGCCCCAACAAGTCCCTGGAGGGGTACATCGGCGGTATCATGTCCGGAGCGATCTTTTTGCTGATTTATGGACTGGTATTGCGCCACTTTGCCGGTCTGGAGGTATCCCTGCCAGTGCTGGCGGTCTCCGGCCTGGTGGGTAGCGCCGTCACTGAGCTGGGAGACCTGTCCTTCTCCTTTGTAAAGCGGCAGTTTGGGGTGAAGGACTACGGAACTCTGCTCCCAGGACACGGGGGAATGTTGGACCGGTTCGACTCCATGGTGTTCGCCGCCCCCACCTTGATGCTGCTGGTGAAGCTGTTTCCCCCCTTCTGACCTGTTTTCCTTGAAAAAGAAGGTGGGTAAGGAGGCTTTGTGCGAAACTGCGTTTCGCCTCATTTCCCATTGCAGTCTGGTTTTTGTCACCTCAACAAGCAAAAGGACGTTTTGCGCCAAAATTCTTTTGCTTCTTTTCTTTCAAGAAAAGAAGAGAGAGGAGGGTGCGTATGAGCAGACGCATTTCCATATTAGGTTCCACCGGCTCCATCGGGCGGCAGTCACTGGAGGTGATTGCCGCCTGCGGCATGACAGTGGGGGCGCTGACCGCCAACGCCAGCGCGGAGCGCATGGAGGAACAGGTCCGGCAGTTCCGGCCGGAGCTGGCTGTGATGATGGACGAGAGGGCCGCCGCCGATTTGAAGGTGCGGCTGGCGGATACCTCCACCAAAGTGGCCTCCGGCATGGAGGGGCTGGTGGAGGCGGCGGAGCTTCCCTCCGCCGACACTGTACTCACCGCAGTGGTGGGGATGGTGGGACTGCGGCCCACCATGGCCGCCATCCG
>CALXGD010000079.1 GCA_944387745.1 uncultured Oscillospiraceae bacterium | reverse complement strand
GGGTCCGATGGCAACTTCTCCAACGAGGCCCTTATCAACACCATCAACGTGGACCTGGCCAACGACCTGGGCAACCTGCTCAGCCGCACTGTGTCCATGGTGGGCAAGTATTTTGACGGCACTTTGCCGGAAGTCCAGCAGGACCAGCCCCAGGACGGCGAGCTGGTCGCCCTGGCCTCCGGCCTGCGGGACCGGTACGAGGAGCAGATGGAGCACTATGCCTTCCAGAACGCGCTGGCGGAGGTGTTCAAGGTCGTCTCCCGCGCCAACAAGTATATCGACGAGAACGCCCCCTGGGTGCTGGCCAAGGATATGGAGGCCAACGGGGCGCGGCTGGGCCGCGTGCTGTATAACCTGCTGGAGGTCCTGCGGATCTCCGCCATTCTTCTCACCCCGTTTATGCCCGCCTCTGCCGCCGAGATCCTGCGGCAAGTCGGGGCCCGCGAGGGCTGCTCCACCTGGGAGAGCGCGGCCCAGTGGGGTTCCCTGCCCGCCGGCGTCACCGTGGTCCGGGGGGACAATCTGTTCCCCCGCATCGACACTGCGAAGGCCCTGGCGGCGCTGGAGAAGGCGGAGGAGGAGGCCAAGAAGGCCGCCCTTCCCGACCTGGAGGTGGAGCCCCAGCTCACCGAGCAGGTGGATTTCGACACCTTCTGCAAGAGCGACTTCCGGGCAGTCAAGGTCAAGGACTGCCAGCCGGTGAAGAAGTCCAACAAGCTGCTGCGCTTCACCCTGGACGACGGCACCGGCGTGGACCGCCAAATTCTCTCCGGCATCGCCATGTATTATAAGCCCGAGGAGCTGGTGGGCAAGACCCTGGTGGCCATTGTCAACCTGCCGCCCAGAAAGATGATGGGCCTGGAGTCCAACGGGATGCTTATCTCCGCCGTCCACACGGAGAAGGGTGAGGAGAAGCTGAACCTGCTGATGATCGACGATAAAATTCCCGCCGGCGCGAAGATGTGCTGAATTTATCTCTGGAATTATAAATTGGCGGAGGCCAGACGGCCTCCGCCAATTTTTTCTCCAAAGCCTGCTCTCCTGCCCCTCACACTGCTGAAACGATCAGATACAGGGCGCAGTTTATAACATCACAGGCGCGAGAGCCGACGCCCAGATTTCGGGATGTGGTCCCCGCTCAAAGTCCCCACAACACCCGAAATATCATTGAGAGCAGCGCTCAGGACAACTCAAACATACCGTGGTAGAGCTGATAGTACTCCCCTCTCTGTTGAAGCAGCTCCGCATGGCTGCCCCGTTCCACCACAATGCCGTGCTCCAGCACCAGAATCACATCGGCGTTGCGCACCGTGGACAGGCGGTGCGCAATCACAAACACTGTCCTGCCCTCCATCAGCTGATCCATACCCCTTTCAATCAAGGCCTCTGTACGGGTATCAATGGAGGAGGTCGCCTCATCCAAAATCAAAACCGGCGGGTCGGCCACTGCCGCCCGGGCAATGGCCAGAAGCTGTCTCTGGCCCTGAGACAGGTTGGCTCCGTCTCCGGTGACCATCGTCTGATACCCCTGGGGCAGACGGCGGATAAATGAGTCCGCATTGGCGATCCGGGCGGCCTTTTCAATCTCCTCCTGGGTGGCGTCCAATTTTCCGAAACGGATATTGTCCGCCACAGTGCCGGTGAACAAGTGGGTGTCCTGCAGAACCATTCCCAGGGACCGGCGCAGATCCGCCTTCCGTATCGTGCGTACGTCCAGGCCGTCATAGGTAATTCTGCCATCCATGACATCGTAAAAGCGATTGATCAAATTGGTCACCGTTGTTTTCCCTGCGCCGGTGGACCCCACAAAGGCCACTTTCTGGCCTGGCTTGGCATACAGGCAGAGATCATGGAGAATCACCTGCCCGGGGTCATACCCAAAGGTCACATGCTCAAAGCGCACATCTCCCCGGAGGGGCACAAGCCCGCGGTCTGGCTGTGCCACATCCTGCCAGGCCCAGCGCCCGGTCTCCTTCTCACAGGGGCAGCCTTCGCCGCTGTGTCCCTGGCGGACATTCACCAACTTCACTGTCCCCTGGTCCGTCTCCGGCTCCTCCTCCATGGTGCGAAATACGCGCTCTGCTCCCGCCAGAGCCACCAAGAGGAAGTTGCCCTGCTGAGTCAGCTGATTGATGGGCATGGATGACTGGCGGACAAATACAAGATAGCTGGCCAGGCTGCCCAGATCTGACTGCCCATTCAGAACCATCAGGCCGCCTAAAATTGCAATCAACGCGTAATTCATGTAGGAGATACTGACCACAGCGGGGATCATCGTAGCGGCGTAGCTCTGGGCCTGGGCCCCCGCCTGCTGAAGGGCCTCGTTCCGCTCTTGAAACCCCCTCAGATTGGCCCGTTCATGGTTGAACACCTTCACAACCTTTTGCCCTGCCACCATTTCCTCAATATAGCCATCCAAATCACCCAGGTGCCCCTGCTGCCGGTCGAAGTAAAACTTGCTGCGCTTTCCGCTGTAGCGAATGTATCCCAACATCACGCCATATCCCACCAGCACCAGGATCGACAGCCGCCAATTCAAAAGGAACAGCAGCAGCACCATTCCAACCAGCTGCACCACATGCTGAATCAGCACTGCAAAACTGTTGTTCAGGGCATCAGAGATGGTATCCACATCGTTGGTAAAAAGGCTCATCAGGTCGCCCTTTCGGTTCTGATCAAAAAAACGCAGCGGGAGGGTCTGAAGGCGGTGATACAGATCCCGCCGAATATCCACCAGAATCTTCTGTGCCACCCGGACCATGATCTGTGTATAGCCCAAGGTTGACAACACCCCTACCCCATAGATCACGGCAGTGGTCGCGACACCCGCTGCCAGAACCTCTGGGCTTCCGCCCTCTACCACCTGATTGACAATCGGCTTGATCATATAGGTGCCCAGCAGATTCGCCGCGGCGCTGAGGGCGGCCAGAGACGCTACCAGCCCCATCAGTACCCGGTGCCGCCCCATGTACCGGACAAAGGTCCCCAGCACCCGTTTAATATTCTTCGGCCGTTTTCTGCTATCTGTTCGGGCCATGTTCATCCTCCTCCCGCATCTGGGAGTAATAGATCTCCTGATAGATCGGATCCCTGTCCAGCAGCTCCTGATGGGTGCCGACAGCATGGATGGTTCCATCCTCCAGGATGACGATCTTATCCGCCTCCATCACTGAAGTCACACGCTGGGCAATGATCAGCTTGGTTACATCCTTCCGGGCCGCCAAAGCCCTTCTGATTTTTCCCTCTGTGGCGGTGTCCACCGCGCTGGTGGAGTCGTCAAAAATCAAAATCTTGGGGTTTTTCAGCAGCGTCCGGGCAATACACAACCTCTGCTTCTGTCCGCCAGACACATTGACGCCTCCCTGTCCCAGGTCTGTATCCAGGCCCTTCGGCATCCGCTCCAAAAACTCATCGACGCACGCCTCCCGGCAGGCCGCCCACAGCGTCTCCTCATCTGCCTCCGGATTGCCCCACTTCAGATTATCACGAATCGTGCCTGAGAACAGCAGGTTTTTCTGTAACACAATCCCCACCGCGTCCCGCAGGGCAGCGAGATCATACTCCCGCACGTCTCTTCCGCCTACGCGGACCGTGCCCAGCGTGGCGTCGTACAGCCGCGGGATCAGCTGAACCAGGGTGCTTTTGGCCGAGCCGGTGCCGCCTAAAATACCCACCGTCTCTCCGGACCGAATGTGCAGCTCCACATCCCGCAGGGCATATTTTTCCGCCCCCGCCTGGTACTGAAAGGACACATGCTCCAGATCAATGCGTCCATCCGGAATTTGAGTCACCGGATTCTCCTTCTCCTGCAGATCCGGAGTTTCCTCCAGCACTTGGCAGATCCGCTGGACGCTGGTAAGAGACCTGGTCAAGAGCAGAAATACGTTGGAGATCATCATCAGGGAGTTCATCACCTGAAGCACATAGCTCAGAAAGCCTGTGAGCTCCCCCACCAGCAGCTCCCCCGCCAGAATAAACTGCCCGCCAATCCACATAATCAGAATGACTACGGTATACATCACCAGCTGAAAGAAGGGGAGGTTCAGCACCGCGTTTTGAAAGGTCATGCGGCTGGCATCAGCCAGTTCCTGATTCACTTTCTGAAAGCGCTCCTCCTCATACTCTCCCCGGACAAAGGCCTTCACCACGCGGATTGCCGTGAGGCTCTCCTGAATCTGGCTGTTCAAATGATCCATCGCTCTCTGCTGCCTTCCGTACAGAGGGCTCACCTTGCGGACAATCAGCGCCAAAATAATCCCCAGCACCGGCGTACTGAACACAAACACAAGGGCCAGCTTCCAGTTCATCAGGAAGGACATGCCCACTCCCATCATAAGCATCACTGGGCTGCGCACCAAGGGCCGCAGGCCGCCATTGACGGCGTTCTGCACCACTGTCACATCGGTTGTCAGCCGGGTCACCAGGGAGGAGGTGGAAAAGCGGTCCAAATTGGAAAAGGCCAGCTTCTGGATCTTCTCATATTCCGCCTGGCGAAGCCCCGCGCCGAAGCGGTAGGCTGCCCGGGCCGCAAATCTGGCATACAAAAACCCGGTCACCAGTGCCAGTCCCGCACAGGCCGCCATTTTCCCGCCTTGGAGCCAGATGAGGGCCACATCTCCCTTGGCCACACCATCATCTATGATTCGGGTCATCAACAGTGGAATAATCATTTCAAAACAGCACTCTGCCAGCAGCAGAAGCACAGCCAGAGTCAGCTCTTTCCGGCAAGGGGACAGGTATTGGGCAAATTTTTTCAGCTCTGTCATTCGGTCTCCTCCTCTCCGGCCCGCCCGCCTACGTTTCGATAGGCGCGCTCCAGAAAATTCGTCAGCCGCTCCCTCTCCTCCGGCAAAAAGCCGCGCAGCATCTGGCTCTCAATGACCATACACTGCTGATCCCATGCCTCCAGGGCAGTTCTCCCCTTCTCTGTCAGCTCCACCAAATCGCTGCGCCGGTCCTTGGGGGCCGGTCTGCGCCGCAGAAATCCATTGCGCTCCAGACTGTCCAGCATCCGGGAGATGGCAGAGGGATCCACTCCGCAGCACTCCGCCAGATCGCGCTGACTGCTGCCGCCCGACGCAGCCAATTCCCGCAGTACCTTGGGCTGCCCCGGCGACAGCCCCAGCTGCCTTAAATAGGGGCGCAAAAAATTGCGCTGGGCGTGGGCTGTGCGGGCCAGCAGAGTGTGAATTGCATACCGCATTTTTAGTCCCTTCTTCACTTTTATGACATATCAATTATTGATATATCAACTATTGACAGTGTTATTATACTAGTCGTCGCCCTCCTGTCAAGTGCAGTTTCTCTATTTTTCCATATCTTTGCTTTTCCGCAGCTCTTACCGCGTATATTGAACCGCGCAAAGGTCCCCTGCAAGGAACATATCCCTCGCAGGGGGCCTTTGCACTAAAACATGTTCCGGCACCACAGCTCTAACACAGCTGTATCCGTCAGCGGCAATCCGTTCACACCGCCCTTATTCCGCCGCCTCTAGCCAGTCCTCCCACCGCTTCTGAATCACACGGGCCATGGCCTGGTAATAGTCCTCGTCAAAAGGGACAAACAGGTATGCCTCATCCTGGAATTCCTCCGCGTGATACCGCTCCGGGCCGAAATAGCGCAGGGCGTAGGCATCCACATCGCCGGGGTAATGGGACTCGCCACCCGTCCGGTAGTAGGACCGGGCGAAGGCCTCCCCCTCCTCGTCAAACAGGGCGGAGAACAGCTGCCCGCCCAGCATGTCCCGAATGAAGGGGCGCAGGTCCGTCCCGGACGGGTCGGCGCGGAAGGACTCCACCGTGTCCCAGCACCGCTCCAAAAACTCCAGGCTCATCAGGTCCTGCTCCATACACCAGCGGAGATAGATGGCCATGTGGTTATAGGCATTGATCTCGTCCACCGGCAAATGCTTTTCCCGGATGCTCTTCAGATGCACGCTCCCGTCGTCCAGGACCCAGCCGCCGTCCGCCTCTTCTTCGTCCGCGTCCCAGTCCGCCGCGTCCATCACGTCCGGCCGCTCCGGGTCCACCACAAAGCTGACCGCCTCCAGTTTTTCCAACAGCTCCTCGGCGCTGTGGCTCTTCTTGTACTCCATCTCGTCCCGGTAGATGGGGATCACCTGGTAGAAGTTGACCTCCTCCCCATTGGGCAGGGTGCAGACTTCCGCCCCCTCCTCCGCCCCCTGGGGGGTGGTGAGGATGGTCCCGCACAGCTGGGTATCCTCCCCGAAGGGGGACTGTTTGTCCATGGTGTGGCCCCAGCCCAGCCAGGTGTCGTTCGCAATAGGCAGCCGGGCCAACACTTTCAGCAGCCCGACAGGCCAGTACCACCCCTCGTCCTTTAGAGATTCCTCATCCAGCTTCCAGTCCGGCGGCAGGGCGATGGCCAGCTCCGCCCGCTCCAGCTTGTATTCCGCCAGGTCCTCCGGCACCTTCATCCGGTGGGCGCCCATACCCATCGTCACCAGGGTGTAGTAGTCCCGCTCCGCCGAGGGCCCCACCACGCAGACGTCCACATGGATGTCCGGGGAGACCAGCTCGTGGAACACGTTCTCCACCGGGCCAAAGTGGGTGGCGATATGCTCCTCCACGACCTCCATTTCCTCCTGGGTGTAGCACTCCGCGGGGCCCACGGGTTCGCCGTCTTTCAGGAGGACCAGGCCGGTGCGATCAGGGGCGCCGTCCTCCCCCACCCCAACCTGGAAGGTGAGGTCCTCCCCGCCGGGCAGGCGGTAGATCAGGGTCACGCTGTAGTCCAGGTCGAAGAGGGCTGTCTCCAGCTCCCCCTCCCCTGTGCCGGGGCCGGGGCAGGTGCTCCAAACACCGCTGTCCAGCCGCGCCTTCTGGGCGCGCAGCCAGTCCCCGTCCAGCTTGGACAGGCCCGCCTCGTTCATGCGGAACACCAGCTCCACCTGCCGCCCCTCCAC
>CALXGD010000078.1 GCA_944387745.1 uncultured Oscillospiraceae bacterium | reverse complement strand
CCTATGTGGCGGAGCTGTGGGGCCTGCGTTCCTTCCAGGCGGAGAAGCTCATGGGGGCCGCCCGGCGCTTCTCCCTGCCCTGGTGCCGGCGGGCGGTAGTCCGGTGTGGAGAGACAGACCTGGCCATGAAATCCACTGGCCAGGATGGGCAGCAGCTGCTTACCAACCTGCTGCTGGAGCTGTCCGTCCCTGATCGTCCGGCCCTCCCCCGGCGCTGAGGGAGGGAGCAGCCATGCTGAGCATCCGCGAGGCCATCGCGGTGGAGGGCCGGTACGACAAGAACGCTCTGTCCCAGGTGGTGGACACCCTGATCTTGGAGACCCACGGCTTCGGCATCTTCAAGGACCCGGAGCGCATGGCCCTTCTCCGCCGGGCGGCGGAGAGGCGGGGCCTCATCGTCCTCACCGACTCCGACGGGGCGGGATTCGTCATCCGGAACCGGATCAAAAGTTCCATTCCGGGAAAATTCCTGAAGCACGCCTACATCCCCGACGTGTACGGCAAGGAGCGCCGGAAGCGCCAGCCGGGAAAGGCGGGCAAGCTGGGGGTGGAGGGCATGTCCCCCGAAATTCTGGAGCAGGTCCTCCGCCGGGCGGGGGCCACCTTCCTGGAGGGGGAGAGTCCAGAGTGGGAGGGGCCCGCCCTCACCAAGGCGGACCTGTACGCCGCCGGCCTCACCGGCCGGCCCGACAGCGCCCAGCGGCGGCAGGACCTCTTAAAACGGCTGGACCTCCCCGAGCACATGACCGCCAATGCTTTGTTGGAGGTGCTGAATACCTGCTACTCTGCCCAGGAGGTGGAGAAGCTGCTGGGGTGAGAAGGCGGACGGCCCCAGGTCTTACGCTTCAAATCCCTTGTCCCCCAAGGGGTTCCGGCACATGTAAACCAACGGTTAGCAGGAGAGAAACCGCCGGGTGGTGGCAGATATTCGGCCTTTTTGCTAGGTTGGAGGCGAGGAGATGATACCATGACAACCGGACAGAAAATCGCCGCCAAGCGGAAAGAGCTGGAGCTGTCCCAGGAGGCCCTTGGGTCTGAACTTGGGGTGTCCCGACAGACCATTTACAAGTGGGAGAGCGACGCCAGCCTGCCGGAGATCGACAAGCTGGTGGCCCTGAGCCGGCTGTTCCAGGTGCCGGTGGGCTGGCTTCTGGGGGTGGAGGAGGAATCCCACGCCGCCGGGCAGGACTTCTCCCCGGAGCAGCTGAAGCTGCTGGAGGAAATTCTGGGCCGCTACCGGCAGGCGGAGCCGGAGACCCTCACTGAGGGCCAGAGAGAGCAGGTGGAGAACCTGGTTCGGGAGCGCCTGGGCAGCAAAAAGAAGCCCAAGCGCCGCCGGTGGCCCTGGGTGCTGGCAGTCCTGACGCTGGTGGGGACCGGGTGGCACCTGTTCTCCCGTTTGGACCAGATGGAACGGCAGTATTACAGCCTGGGCAATGCTGTGGGCAATATTGAACACTCGGTCAACAGTCAGATCAGCTCCGTCACCGATCGTGTGGAGCAGATTTTGAAGGCCCAGAACGATCTCACCGCCGACTACGGGGCGGAGCTGCGCTATACAGACATTGCAGACAACACCGCCGGGTTTGACCTGTGGGCGGTGCCCAAGACCTACATGCCGGGGATGTCGGTGATTTTTTTGGTGGACAACGGGAAGGAGACCCTGGAGTTTCCCGCCCAGGAGGGGGAAAACGGAACTTTCTCTGGCCAGGCGTCCTGTACCCTCACCGACAGCATCACCCTCTCCGCTGTCTTTGTCACCGGGGACACCCGGCAGACCCAGCTGCTGGACCAGTTCGCCTATCTGTACAGCGACAGTTTTCCTGATGTGTCTCTGAGAAATTTGCTGTCCCTCTTTGACGTGAAGGACTTTGACCAGGGGGACGGGACCTTCGCCATCCCGGAGAAGTATGTCACTGTCCAGGTGGACATGGAGCGGCAGCCCGGACTGCCCCGGGTGGACTCCATCCAGGTGGGCCTGTTTCACAACAAGAAGCTGGTCCAGTGGCTGGAGCCCTGCGAGCAGCCCTCTAGATACTCCGGCTTTGAGGGGGAGGACTTTTATCATTTGGACCCCGTGACCCTCTCCATGGAGGAGGGGGACATGCTGGAGTTTGCCGCCCTGTGTACCGACCAGTACGGCCGGAAATGGATGGCAACAGACATCGGCTATGTGGTGAAAAACGGGGAACTGGACTACCCCAGCCAGTACACGTCCATGTCGGACACGGCGGAGTGGACTTTTTAGGGAAATATGAAAGCAGGGGCGCGCCCCTGCTTTATATTTTGGGCCGGGAGAGGTGTCCTCACCGCTCCGCCGCATGTAGGGGCCGCCTTCAGTGGCCCCTATAAACATTATGTGTCCAGAAGAGCGGCCAGCGTATCTAGGTGTTCCCGTAAGTCCTCCTGTCCGCCGTACTGAAATACAGCCACGTCCCGGCCCCGGCCCAGGGCGAGCATCTGCCACACCTTGTCCTCGCCCTCCGGTTTGGCCAGGATGACAAAGTCCAGGCCGGGGACCTCGATTTCCTCATAGGTCCAGCGGAGATTCACCAGGCGGTAGAGGTCCAGCTGGGCCTCCGCCACCGGCAGGGCCAGGGCGGGGAACAGCACCTGGAAGCGGGTCTGGTCTAAACTGGGGGCGTAGCGGTACTTGCCCCCCTCCGGGTCGGGGGAGTAGCCCGCGTAGTCCCCCTCCTGGGCGGCGATGCCGTCCTGGGTCACCTCGTACCACACTGGGGCCAGGAGGGAGTACAGCCGCTCCCCCTGGTTTTCGTCCTCGTGGAAGGAGGAGGGGTCGTACAGGTCCTCATAGGTGGTCAGGGGTACAGCTTCCATTTGCGATAGGGAGAGGTAGGGCAGTGAAAAATCTTCCAGGGGCTTGGCGTGGTCCCGGTAGGACCACACCAACAGAACCACTAGG
>CALXGD010000077.1 GCA_944387745.1 uncultured Oscillospiraceae bacterium | reverse complement strand
TAGGGCCGCCAGTCGGCAAAATCCGCAAAGCAGACCTGGAGATGCGCCCCGTCTACGTAGTAGATCCCGCTGCCGGCCTGAGTCAGCTGCACAATCTCTTCTCCAGACTCCAGGGGGACAGAGAGTCCATCAGTCCGAACCAGGCTGTCCTCCGTCGCCAGCGCCAGAGCTCCACCAGGCAGGGCCATGGCCGTGCGCAAACCGGTCTGAATGACCGTCTCCCGCTCCTCCAGTCCGCTGACCGCGCTGGTCCGCTGATAGAAGCGGGCACTGTCTCCCTGAATTAGGGCAAAGGTCACCACGCTGTCCACCTCGGCAAAGTCGGACAGGCGGGTCCCTGCCATCTGCTCCGGGAGGCTCTCTCCCGGGCAGGGCTCATTGAGCAGCAGCTCCGCCTCCCGGCCCTGGTCAGTGATCCGGTAGACCTGGAGATGTGTCTCCCCCTGGGTGTTATAAAGGCCGAGATAGACCGCGCCCCCCGCCGCCGGATAGAGCAGAGCTGGGGTGCTGTTTTGCGGCACCACGCCATCCTCCAGTGCCCAGAGGTCCGTACGCTGTCCGTTCTGATTTCCAATCACCAGCTGATAGCCTTTTTCCGTACGTCCCAACGCATAGATCCCCCCCTCCGCGTCGGAGGAGGCCAGGAGGTATTCCCCCTCTCCCACCCCAGAGGTGAGAATAGAGCCGCACTCTCCTACAAAATCCCAGAACAGCAGAACCGCGCCTCCGCCCAAAATGGCCAGAAGCGCCAAGAAAACACCCCATTTTTTCAGTCTGACCATCTATATCACCTCCGCTTCCTCTTGGCGAAGCGGCGTTTCACGCGCCCCCACGCCAAAGAACACCAGCGCCGGAAGAAATTCTTTTTCTCCAACGCCTCGTAAGCCGCCCGGAGCTCCGGCTCCCGCTCCCTCCACAGGGAGTAGAGCTGAACTGCCGTGGTGCACGTCCCCTCATCCAGCTGATCCAGCAGTTCCAGCTGGGCCAGTGGTGTGGAGAAGCGGGGCAGCAGGATTTTGTACAGCTGGTCACAGGCCAGATAGACCAGCTCACGCCCGTTCATCTCCTCCATGGGCGCCACCTGAAACCGCAGGGAGAGCGCCTGGCTGTTCTCATTGATCAGCACATTCTCCGACAACAGAGCCGCACAGCTCACCTGATGCGGGAGGTCCGCCATGTTTAGCACCTGGTGGAGCAGCTGCTGAGCGTACTCCAGGCGGCTGCTCCAGTCGTGCTTGTCTCCCCGGTAAAATACTTGGTCAATAGGCGTCCCCGTCCGGTAGCGGAACACAGCCACCAGGCTCTCCCCCTCCAGAAAGACGCCTTGGAAGTCCGGGCATGTCCTCAGCTGGTCAAAACAGGGCAGATAGATTCTCAGCAGAGGGCCCTCATAGATATTCAGCAGATAGGAATTTTTCTCCCGATCCAAAATGTCTACCGCCTCCGCAAAGGCGTAGTTCTCCCGGGTCTCCAGGACCTGGACAACTTTATACCGCTCCCGTATCAACAGAGTATCCATGGGGCCACTCCTCTCCGCCGGGCCTGTCCGGCTTTTTGCTGGGGCTGCGCTTATTCCACAATGACAAAGGCGCTGGCACTTACCGTCTCATCCGCACCGGCCACCGCCGTGATCTCATAGGTGCCGGGCAGCTCGGGGGCCTGATAGAGTCCATTGCGGTCAATGGCTCCGCCGTTCTCCTCTTTTACGCTCCAGGTGACGCTCTTGTCCTCGGAGCCCACCACGTCCGCCTGGAACTGCAGCTTACCCCGGCAGCTCAGTCGGGAGAACTCCGGTGTCACAGTCAGACTCACCTTCCGCTGGGACAGGATGCGGCTGGTGTCCCGCTCCGGCTTCTGCGCGAAGTAATGCACCCGAACCAGGTTTCCCTTCACCGCGTCGTGGAGCCACAGGCCAATACGCATGGTTCCCCGCTCCGGGTACACCACCGCTGCCGCCTCCACCCAGGGGGGCGCTATATCCACATTTTTAGACTTAAATACCTCACTGTTGCCGCACAGGAGGGCGGTCTCTCCCTCCTCGCCGGCCTCGAACTCCACGCTCAGGCGGACATCCACCGCCCCGGCGCCCAGGCCGTGGGCAATCTCCTTGGAGAACACCCGGCTGTTCACTCGGATCCCCCCGGGCATGGTGAGATCCACTGTCCCGTGGGCCACCGCGTAGTCATACTGCTCCGGAGAGGGGATGCCAAAGTCCAGGTGGAGGGAGCCAGCGGAGGGCTGGTACACCGCCTTCACATCCGGCTTTTGCCAGTACTCCAGGCTGCGCACGGAGGTAGTCACGGTCATCTCTCTGTTTTCCCCGGCCCGGCTCTCACGCTCACCTGCAGCGGTCTGCTGGAAGGGCAGATTGGTCACCGCCCCAACAAACACCCCCCCGGCGGAGTGAATCAGCTCCAGCTTGGCCAGGTACAAAGGCAGCACCCTCCCCCGCAGGTGACGCTCCAAATCGTCAGATTGGCGGCGGCGCAAGCGGCTGCTCTCCTGATCCCGGCACAGGTGGACGGGGGCCTCCACCGTCAAATAGTTCTTATAGTGGTGGCTCCCCAATTCTACATTGAGCTCGCAGCCGGCGGGAAACAGCTGGCTGTCCACATTACTCATGGCCTTGGCCCGCAGAGGAAAGTCTACAGTGTAAACGCACCGGTGCTCCTCCCGGCTCTCCTGATAGGCCAGACGCACCCGCCCGTTGTCACTCTCCGCAAAGGTGTTCTCCCCCTCCAGAGAGAACTGTACCGGCGGAGTCTGTTCGTTCTTCACCACCAACACCCGCGCCTGGAACTCCTCCCCAGCGCACAGGGTTCCGGGAACGGACAGCACCAGGATCAGGTCATCGCTCTGGTAGAGCACCGACACATTCTCCTCCCCGGCGGCCTCCAGCAGCTCCTGGTAGGCGGGGGGCTGGGTGGTAAGGAAGAGGCGATAGCCCTCCCGGGTCAGATCGAATTGGCGCTGGCTGCCCATCTGGCTGCCAGTAGCGTTCACCGGCTCCACGTCCTCCTCAGCATAACAGAGACACAGGTAGGCGTCCTTATGCCCTGCTAAGGTCTCCTGCCCTTCCAGCATCTGGAGCTTGCGGAACAGCGTCTCCGGCAGGACGATCTCACGGCCCTGATAGTCCAGAGCCATGCCGCTCTCAATCATCAGGGTGGACTCGTCGCTGGCTGTCACGCCCAGGCCGCACACCACGCCGGAGCCGTGGAGCAGGCGGTTGAGCAGGGCCCGCTTGGAGCAGTGGTAACGCTGTTCCACCTCAAAGTCCCGGACAGTCAGCAGCTTGCCGTAAAAATACCGGTTGCGTTCAAAGGGGAAATCATTCACATGGTTCATGGCTGGCTCCTCCGATCGTGGTATCGTAATGAATGGTTACCTGTTCATCAATAGCTGCCGGCACATAGCCTCCCACCCGGGAGTTGATCCCCAAATAGGTGTGCCAGTCCAGCTGGACACAGGGCTTAAGCTGAATCATCTGCATGGTCATCCATGCTGGGATGACCTCCTCCATGTCCCGCTGGAACTGCTGACGCTCCCGCTGACTGGAGAAGGTGTCCTCGGGCAGCAGGACAAAGAAGCGGTAGGGATCCTCTCCGTACAGCCGGCGGTAGAGCTCCGGGTCCTTGCAGTCCGGGCGGTTGGGGGACACCTGAAAGTGTTCGATGAGGATGGGGTCCCGGCCGGTGAGCCGGCGCACACTGCGCCGCACCCCCTCTGCTGTATGCAGGGACTCATAATCAGGCAGAGCGGTGCGGATGCGCGCCCGCAGGAGCTCATCCCCCTCTCCCCCCTCCACGCACACCCACTGAGCCAAATACCGGAGCAGCTCTCCCTGGGCGTGTTCAAAGTCCATTTTCCCGGGCAGGCTGTCAATGGCCCGGTCCATGTCGGTGTAGAAGCTGTCAAAAATGGATAGGAAGCGCCGAGTGAAATCGTCCTCCTGGTAGATGGAGGGGAGATAATCCACCATGTGGTCCCCCCGCATCCACAAGCGCAGGGCACGGACCACTGGGGAGCCCGCTCCAGTGGCGGTAAACTCCAGCATCAGCCACAGATACCGCCCACTCTTCCCCAGCAGGCAGTCCCTGCTCTCTGAGACCGGCGGGCCGAAGAGCTCCCGCAGGGCCGGCATAGGATCTCCCTCCAGAGCCCGGATACCCTGATCCAGGTCGCTCCACTCCCCCCAGGCCCGGGAATCCGACGCGTAAGCGTAGATCCGCAGGGCGGTGTCTGGCGGCAGATCCGCCTCCACCGCCGCCCTGCCCCAGGAAAAGCCGTTCTCTCCGCTGTCCACTGCCGCCAGGCAATACACTCCTATGGCGGCTCGGGCACTGTCCAGGCGCAGG
This sequence comes from uncultured Oscillospiraceae bacterium, assembly GCA_944387745.1. The sequence continues at coordinate 628 of CALXGD010000077.1, read as the reverse complement.
CCGTCTCCCCAGGGCTCCACCTGGTAAAAATGCCCGCTCATCCACTGCTCGGCGCAGCAGAACACCATCTGTGCCTGTACCGGCTCCATGCCGCCTCACACTCCTTCCATCCAAACAATCTCAGCGGCCGATCCGCTCCACTGGGAGGCGCTCCACCTCCAGTTTCTTCAGCAGAGGAATGGCCTGGCGGGGCAGGCGGATGTCCCCCTCCCCATTCCGATAGCAGCCGGGGGCGGTGGTCCTCAGATCCACCTCCCGCACCTGGAGCACGCCGGGGGCGGCCTGGACTCTGGCGTACACATCCCCCGCCCGGAGGGTGCCGCCAATCCCGGAGGCAGCTAGAAATGACTTCAGATCCCGCTCTAAGGTCAATTCTCCCCCCTCCTCCAGTCCCCGCAGGGACACCTGTATGGAAAGCTCCACATACACAGGCGGAATCACCTTCACCCAGGTGCCAATGGGCCGCGCCTGGTCGCGCTGGCCGTTGAACTGGATGATGGTGCCGGGCAGCAGCGTGATGCAGTCTCCCTGCCTGATTTCCGTCTCCAGCAGGTTGATGGATACGGTGATGGGCCCCTCCCCAAAACAAAGAAACATGCGTACGGATTTCCCCCAAGTAGACCTACCC
>CALXGD010000076.1 GCA_944387745.1 uncultured Oscillospiraceae bacterium | reverse complement strand
AGATCTGCTGAAATAGTACGTGGGCTGGTACGGCGCGGAGATTACCGAGCTGCTGGCGGTGGAGGGAGTACCCAACCAGGAGCTGCTCTCTCTGCTGCTGAATACCCTCTATGCCCTGGACCGGTTGGACCGGCCGGCAGAGCTGGTGAAGGCGGCCTTTGAGCTTCGGGCCCTGTGTCTGGCGGGATACGGGCCACTGCTGGACAGCTGCGCCGTGTGCGGCAGAGAGCCTCCAGAGGAGCCCCGCTTCCACCTGAGAGAGGGAGTGCTCCACTGCGCTTCCTGCCGGGGAGAAGTGGGAGACGGAATCTCCATGCCAGTGGAGGGGGGTGTGCTGTCCGCTATGCGGCACATCGTCTATGGAGATCCCAAGCGGCTGTTTTCCTTTCAGCTGGGGAAGAGCGGGCTGAAGGCCCTGTCCGGAGTGACGGAGGCCTATCTGCTGACCCAGCTGGAGCGGGGGTTCCGGACCCTGGAGTTTTATAAGCAGATGGCCCATCTGGAGGAGATTTCACCACCTGGAGACGGGGAGAGCAAATGAAATCCCGCCTTATTAGGACAAACCCGCAGGCCCGCCCCCGATGTCCGTCAGCTCTGCCCGGTCCAGCTCGTTCCCCACTTCGTCATAGAATATCGCCGTCAGGGAGCAGGCGGCATCCCGCCGGTTGGGGTTTTCCTGATACACTTGACTGAGATAGAGATCCCAGTCCGCCAGATAACGCCTGACAAAAAATTCAATGCTTTCCGTGTCCGAGGAGTCCAGCTCCGGCAGGCGGAACAGGAAGGTTCCATCTTCCAGAGGTTCCCCATCCAGCGTATAGGTGTTCTCCCAGTAGGTGGGAGTGAGGCCGCCCCAGTCCCGTTCCTCCGTGGCCCAATAGGACCAGGTGTGATGGGTTGCTGTGCCGGTGTGGGTGTACCAGCAGGAGAGGTCGATCGTGAGCCGGGCGGAAGCCGTCCCCTCCGGGGCGTTGGCCGCGACAAAGGCAATTTCCACCCACCTGGCGAAGTCATCCGGCACCGGAGCTACCACCGGGCCGTCCCCCTCTCTGGGCCACAGCTCCATCCGGCCGCCGTCCAGTATTCCCAGCACCAGCCACCGGTCTGTCAGTCCCGCCCCCCAGTGGAGGCCGCTGACCTCAAAATCCCCCAGAAATTGGGCCTCGTCCTCCAAAAAATTTGCCCGGACCAGCCGTTGAAATTCCTGTTCTGGAGGCAGGGGCGCACCTGCATTGACCCACACCAGGAACCCCGCCAAGGCCGCCAGCAGCAGGTTGCGGACGGTTTTTTGGCCCCGGCTCAGAGGTTTTCTTTTTTTGCGGTCCATCATGTCCCCTCCTCCCGCTCCAGCAAAACGGTGATGGGTTCCTCCCCAATGTCCAGGGTGAGGCGCACCCACTGGGCGTCCTGGGGAACGGCCGCCACCTGGACCTCCCCCGTCCAGCCCAGGCCGGAGCGATACCAGACCAGGTGGTACAACCTCTGCTCCCGCTGCGTTCCCAAACGTCCAAAGACAGACCACTGAGTATAGCTGGGGTATTCATTGCCCTGGTCGTCCTCCGCCTGCCAGTATACGCTGTGGGCGGGTGTTTCCCAGAAGAAGGGGCTCCAGGCATGCCAGGTTGCCCAAAAATATCCGGCGTCCCACTCCGCCAGGGGATTAACTACCAAGGCGCCCTCCACTTGGAGGGTGTAAGGGCCAACCTGAACGGTCTCCCCGCAGGAGAAGGGGATGCGGACCTCCGTCTCTTCCTCCACCACATCGCTATGGGGACCGTCGTCAAACCAGCCGAACTGGTCCGCCAGCCACTCCCACTGCGGACCGAAGAAAAACAGCCACACCAGGGGGACGGCCAACAGCACCTGGCTCACCCGCCACAGATACCCCGGCCAGGGCTTATGCACCTTGGCCAGTTCCTTCCCCACCTCCGCCGGGTCCCCCATGTCGGAGACGGCCCGCTCCTGGGCCTCATCCCAGGTCATGTCGGGAAAGATGCGCCGAAAGTCCAGGGCCTTGTCCTCCAGGTGGGCTGAAAGTTCCTCCCGCACCGCCGCCCGGTCGGGGCCGAAGTGGATTTTCTTCACCGCCGTGTCCAGCCACTGGCCGGCGGTATATGTTTTGCTGGTTTCCTCCATGGAGGGCACCTCCCTTGTAGGGGCGGCCTTTGGCCGTCCGCATGCTTTGAACTTGTCCCGTAGGGGCGGGCGAGGGCGCCCGCCCATCTACGGGTATGGGAAATCATTTGGGGCGGTATGTAGGGGCCGCCGCCCTCGGCGGCCCATCTCCTTCCACTGTGTACCCCTAGTAGAACGTCATACTGTAAGAATCATCCAGACCGCTCTCAGGCAGATTGCCCGACTGCTCCAGCAAAAGACTCCCGTCCTCCCGGTATAGCTCCAGAGTGTAGGGCAGGCCCTCCAGGGCCCGGCCCCAATACCGCACCTCCCGCCCAGCCGCGCCGTCGGCGGTGAGGTTTGGGTCGATTGGGAAGAAGAAGGCCCAGAGCCCCTCCGCCAGCCGCTCCCCCTGAGTGGTCTCCACCGGGTTTAGCATGTTCTCCATGCGGCCGGTGATGGTCACCTGGGCGGAGGTGGCTTCCTCAGGCATCTGGAGAAATACCAGAACGCTGTCGGAGTCCCGATCATTCCGGTTCAGCGGGATGGACAAGGGAATCGGGGTGGGGCCCTTTTCCATGGGCCAAGACTCCAAGAAGTTCACCTGGGACCGCAGGGGCTCGTATAGATATCCCACGCTATACTGATTTTCGTAGCGGCCGATGACGATATGTCTGGGCTTGATGGACGAGGTCACCTGCACCGCCAGAGGATTTTTCCACAGGTATATGATCTCACTGTGATCCATCAGATTCCGGCTCTCCAGCTGCCGAAACCTCAGTTCTGGGGTGGGCATGGGGAAGCGGTACTGCCCCCAGAGAATCAACAGAGCTAAGAGAACAAAACAGAGGTTTCGGAATGCTCGAAGGCCCCGCCATTTGGCAGCACGCATCTCACTCCACCTCCCTGTCCAGCTCCAAAACCAAGGTGAATCCCTGCTCCGGGGCGTAGTAGTTCAGTTCGATCCACTCCGCCGCAGGGTCTACTTCTTGAATCCGCAGTTGGCAGCCAAAGTGGAACGGGCCGTACCCCGACCATTCGTCAAACTGGTAGGCAGGTCCCTCTGGAGACGGCTGATCTCCCAGCAGGAATGTGAGGGGATACTGGTTGCCTTCGCTGTCCTCTACAGTCAGCCGCTCTGGGTCCAGAGAACCCCTGACCCAGCACTTCCAGGTCTCCAGGCGCAGATAGCAGTAGAGGGTCTGCTCAGTCCCCTCCCGCCACAGGGCCGCCCGGCGCACTTCCACGGTCTGCCCGGCGATGGAAGCCCTGGGCCGGTTTTCTAACACCTGAAGCTGGTCCGGGTTCTCTCTGGGGAGGTACAGCTCCTCCACAGGTATGCTCCGGTAGAAGGGGTCGACGTAGTAAGCGGGCAGGCCGTCAAAATCCCACAGCTCCGAGAGGGGATCGTCCCCCAGGAAGGCGTCCTCCCCATAGAGGCACAGGTTCAGAAATAGGCAGAGGAAGGCCAGAAACGCCAGCACCTGGCTCACCTGCCACAGGTATCCCAGCCAAGGCCTATAGATTTTTGCCAGCTCCTTCCCTACCTCCGCCGGATCTCCCATATCGGAGACAGCCTTCTCCTGGGCCGCTTCTTGGGCGATATCTGGAAAAATGCGCTGGACGTCCAGAACCTTGTCCTCCAAATGGGCCTCCAGCTCCTTCCGCACCGCCGCCCGGTCGGGGCCGAAGCGGATTTTCTTCACCGCCGCGTCCAGCCAGGTCTCGGCGGAGGTTGTGGTTTTGTTGGGTTCCATGGAGAACGCCTCCCTTGTAGGGGCGGCCTTTGGCCGCCAGCATGTTCTGAAACCGTTTCGTAGGTGGGTGGGCGTTCGTCCCTACGAACATAGAAAATCGTTTGGGGTGGTATGTAGGGGCCGCCGCCCTCAGCGGCCCACCTCTCTTAGGTAAAGGAGAGCACCTGATCTACCCCGTGGGAGAACTGCTCCCACTCGGCCTTCTTCTCCCCTAGAAGCTCCCGCCCCCGGGGGGTGAGGCGGTAGTATTTCCGCACTCGGCCGGTGGGGGCCTCCTGCTCATAGGAGGACAGATACTTCCCCTTCTCCAGGGCGTGAAGGATGGGGTACAGGGTCCCCTCCTTCATCTGAAAGGTGTCGTTGGAGCGGCGGGACAGCTCTGTAATCATCTGATAGCCGTACATATCCTCCTTCTCTAGCAGGGTGAGGACCAGCAGCGTGCTGCTCCCCGCGATTAGTCCCTTGTCCAGTTTCATAGGAAAGCCTCCTTAAATTGTATATTGACTCTGTTTCCGAAACTTCGGATACCTTGTTGTTCTAGGCGTATTATACCTTGACTTTCTAGGTATTGTCAAGGAGTGCTGCATAAATTTTGCGGATGAGGCTTCGTGTGGCTCCTTGGCGAGCTGTTGCCGCGCCGCTATTTTTTACAAAATACTAGCGCGGGGCAGATCATATGTTGTATAATAAAGAAGGGCTCCGCGCCCCAGACGCGCAAAGGAGGTTTTCTGGCCATGAAAAAGAGGATCATCACCGTCAGTCGGGAATTTGGCAGCGGCGGCCGTACCATCGGAAAGACGGTGGCTGAGCGGCTGGAGGTGCCCTGCTATGACAAGGAGCTGGTGGAGCAGGTAGCTCTGGAGAGCGGCTTCGACCCCAAGTACATTGAAGAGCGGGGGGAGTCCGCCCCGGGCAAAAACCGATTTGCCTATGCTTTCCTTGGCCGGGGAGTGCCGGGGGCCATGGGGGGCATGTCCGCCGCCGACTTTTTGTGGACCATCCAGTACCGGGTGATTCAGAGTCTGGCGGAGAAGGGGCCCTGCGTCATTGTAGGCCGGTGCGCCGATTTTATTCTTCGGGAGCGACAGGACTGCCTGCACACCTTCATCCATGCCAGTGTACCCTTTCGGGCGGACCGGATCGTCCGGCTGTACGGCGAGTCGGAGAAGGCCCCGGAGAAGCGTTTGGCGGATAAGGACACCCGCCGGCGGGTGAGCTATAAGCACTACACGGACCGGGAGTGGGGGATGGCCCAAAATTATCACCTGACGCTGGACTCCGGCGAGCTGGGAATCGACCGGTGTGTAGATATCATTTTGAGCGTAGCTCAGGCGGACTACCCGGAGAAATGAGCAAAGAGTTCCGCACGTTTGCCTGTACCCACTCTACAGCGGACAGGCATACCAGGAGAGAAAACAAAAAGCTGACCATTTTCCTGTGAAAATGGTCAGCTGATTTTTTAGACATCGCAAAAGCAGAGAAACGCTTCTGAAGGCAGAGAGGTCACTTCTGATAGTTGACGTGAAGCAGCTCGTGGCGCTGCTCGTGGGTGAGCCGGCCCAAAATAGCAGTGACGCCGGGGTTGTACTCCGCCCGCTTGAAGGGGGCGGAGCGGTCGGTGGCATACAGGCCGGCAGAGCGGGCCTCCTTCTTGGCCTTCAGGCCGTAGGGCTGCCCCGCGCCGCCCACGCAGCCGTTGGGACAGGTCATAACCTCCACCAAGTCGTAGTAGGCTGTGCCTGCATCGATCTCCTTTAGGAGCTGCTGGGCATGGATCAGGCCGTGGACCACCGCCAGCTTGACCTCCCGGTCGCCGATCTGGACGGTAGCCTCCCGAATGGCCTCGTTGCCCCGCAAGGGGGAATATGCCAGGGCACGGAGGGTGTTCCGAGATTTGTCGGGCATACAGTGGCGGACCACTGCCTCAGCCACGCCGCCGGTGGTGCCATAGATGGTGGCCGCGCCGGAGCCCAGGCCGAAGGGCAGGTCGGGGGCCTCCAGGTCCAGCTGGGGCAGCTGGATGCCGGACTCCTTGATCATGTTGATGATCTCCTGGGTGGTGAGGACCAGATCCACGTCGGGCTTGCCGTCGTGCTGGAACTGGGGCCGGGCGGCCTCCATCTTCTTGGCAGTGCAGGGCATAATGGCAATGTGGAAGGTGGTGCGGCCGTCCTGGGCGTCCTTCTCCTGGTAGTGTTTGCGGACGATAGCGGCGAACATCTCCATGGGGGACTTGCAGGTGGAGATGTTTTTCAAATACTTCGGGTTCTCAAACTCCAGATACTTGACCCACGCCGGACAGCAGGAGGTGAACATGGGGAAGGGGCCGCCCTTCTCCAGGCGAGCCATAAACTCCTCCGACTCTTCAATGGTTGTGAAGTCAGCGCCGAAGGTGGTGTCGTAAATCTCATCCACGCCCATATATTTCAGGGCGGTGACCAGCTGATCCAGCACGTTGGTGCCTGCGGGCAGGCCAAACGCCTCGCCCACCGCCACCCGGACTGCCGGAGCGATCTGAATGACAGTGCGGACCTTGGGGTCGTGGATGGCCCGCCAGGCCTTGCCGATCTGATTGTAGACGGTGATGGCGCCGGTGGGACACACGGCAGAGCACTGGCCGCAGCTGATGCAGTGGGTCTCCGACAGCTTCCGGCCAAAGGCGGGGGAGACCCGCATGTTGTAGCCGCGCTTGGCGAAGTCGATGATGTCCATGCCGATGGTCTCGCCGCACATGCGCACACAGTCGCCGCACAGGATGCACTTGCTGGGGTCCCGAACCACAGCGGGGCTGCTGTCGTCCAGTTGGGATTCCTCCCGGCTGTCCCCAAAGCGCACCCGGCGCACGCCGAAGCGCATGGCCAGCTCCTGGAGCAGGCAGTTGCCGCTCTTCTCACAGGTGGTGCAGGAGCAGTTGTGGGAGGCCAGCAGCAGCTCTAGAATCATCCGCCGGTGCTTCAGCAGCCGGGCGGTGTTGGTGCGGATGGACAGCCCGTCCCGGGGCTTCATGGAGCAGGAGGTCTCAATCTTTCCCCGCTCGTCCTCTACCACGCACATGCGGCAGGCCCCGTAGACAGACAGGTCGGAGTAGTAGCAGAAGGTGGGCAGCTCGATGCCGGCCTTGCGGATGACGGAGAGCACGTTGGGCTCCCCATCGAAGGGGACCCGCTGACCGTCGATGTACATGATTCCTTTGTTTGCCATACCGCTCACTCCTCCCGAATGGCGCCGAAGGGACACACGCCCCAGCAGGCGCCGCACTTGACGCATTTCTCTGTATCGATAACATGGGGCATCCGGATCTGGCCGGAGATCGCCTCCATGGGGCACTGGCGCATACACTTGCCGCAGCCCTTACACAGCTCTGGGTCGATTTGAAGCACCTTTTTCCGGCCGTTGCAGTGGGGACAGTGCTTGTCCACCACGTGGGCCAGATACTCGTTGCGGAAATATTTCAGGGTGCTCTGCACTGGCTTGCAGGCGCTCTGGCCCAGGCCGCACAGGGCGGTCTCCGTGATCGTGCTAGCCAAGTCCTCCAACAGGTCCAGATCCGCCAGAGAGCCCTCGTTGTTCACAATGCGGGTCAAAATTTCCAGCATCCGGCGGGTGCCCTCCCGGCAGGGGACGCACTTGCCGCAGGACTCGTTCTGGGTGAAGTTCATAAAGAACCGGGCCACCTCCACCATACAGGTGTCCTCGTCCATGACCACCAGACCGCCGGAGCCGATCATGGCCCCCACCTGCTTCAGGGAGTCGAAGTCCATGGGCAGGTCCAGGTGCTCCTCAGTGAGACAGCCGCCGGAGGGGCCGCCAATCTGTACCGCCTTGAACTTTTTCCCGTCCTTGATGCCACCGCCGATGTCAAAGATCACTTCCCGCAGGGTGGTGCCCATGGGCACCTCGATCAGGCCGGTGTTTACCACGTTTCCGGTGAGGGCGAAGGCTTTTGTGCCCGGCCTCTTCTCGGTCCCAATGGACCGATACCAGGCGGAGCCCTTCCGGATAATCAGGGGCACGTTGGAGAAGGTCTCCACGTTGTTCAGAACGGTGGGCCGGGCCCACAGGCCCTTCTCCACGGTTCTGGGGGGCTTAACCCGGGGCATACCCCGGTTGCCCTCGATGGAGGCGGTGAGGGCGGAGCCCTCGCCGCACACGAAGGCGCCAGCTCCCCGGTTCACGTGCAGGTGGAAGGAGAAATCGGTGCCCATGATGCGGTCCCCCAAAAAGCCCATCTCCTCCGCCTTGGCGATAGCGGTTTTCAGGCGGGAGACAGCTAAGGGGTACTCGGCGCGGACGTAGATATAGCCCTCGTCGCTGCCGGCGGCGAGGCCGGCAATGAGCATCCCCTCGATGATGGAGTGGGGGTTGCCCTCCATGATGGAGCGGTCCATAAACGCGCCGGGATCCCCCTCGTCGCCGTTGCACACCACATACTTTTTGCCGGGGGGCTGTTTCCGGACGCTCTCCCACTTGCGGCCGGCGGGGAAGCCGCCGCCGCCCCGGCCCCGCAGGCCGGAGTCGGAGATCTCCTTGCAGATCTCCTCGTCGGTCATCTCAAACAGCGCCTTCTCAAAGGCGGCGTAGCCGTCCCGGGCGATGTACTCGTCGATGTCCTCGGCGTCGGTGGTGCCGCAGTTCTCCAGCACAACCCGGTGCTGCTTCTGATAGAAGGGGATGTCTGTGTGCTTGGCGTAGGTCACCCCGTTCAACTGATAGAGAAGGCGGTCAATGATCTCGCCCTTCAGCAGGGTCTTTTCAATGATCTCATCGCAGTCGGACACCTGTACATGGGTGTAGAGGATGCCATCCGGCTCGATTTGGAGCAGGGGGCCCATCTCGCAGAAGCCGTGGCAGCCACTCTTTTTCAGGTGGAGCTCCTTGCCCTTGGCGGGGGCCTCCACCTCTCCGTCCTCGTGGAGCAGGCCCACCTGGACCTGAATTCCCCGCTTCTCACAGGCCTCTTTCAAATAGTCGTAGATGTTTAAAGAGCCACCGGCAATGCAGCCGGTGCCGGCGCAGATCAAGATCTGCTTCTTCTGGGCAGACAAGGCCCGCTTGTCCCGCAGGCGGCGGACCTCATACTTTTCCCTGGTCAGACGAGCGTTTGTCAATGGGCGGCCTCCTCCTTCCGCAGCTCCTCCAGCAGCTCAATGGCCAGCTCGGGAGTCATTTTTGAGT
>CALXGD010000075.1 GCA_944387745.1 uncultured Oscillospiraceae bacterium | reverse complement strand
GACTACTTGGAACCCCATGTGCCGGTAAAAGCCCAGGGCATCTGGATTCTGCTCGTTGACAGTCAGCGAGCGGACCGCATATCGGTCCATCCCATACTGAAGGAGCCGCCGGCCCAATCCGGTTCCTCTTTCCTCCGGGGACAGAAAGAGCATCTCCAGTCGGCCCTTCTCCGCCCCCAGGAACCCCGCCCAGCTCCCGTCCTCTCTGTGTGCCGCCGCCAAATTCTCCACCTCAGCTAACGCCTGGGGTACATAGGTCCGCAAGCGCGCAATCTCTTTCTCTGGCAGAAACAGGTGAGTGGCCCGCACAGACGCCTCCCACACTGCCGTCAGGTCCTCGAGCAGGTCTGCCGGACGCTCGGTCAGCTCCACAATTTTCATGCTCCATCCCCTTTTATTTGACTTCCAATTCATGTTTGCGCTCCCAAGTTCAAAATTTTCTTGTGGTGCCGCCCCCAGTGGAGGGGGAAACACACAGAAGCACTGAGACTTATTTCTCGCTCCCGCTGTCTCCGCCTGGGCCTCCCCTGTCAGGCGGCAGACCGTCCAGCTGCGCATAAGCAGCATATCCTATTTGACACACCCGTACCAAAAAATACCCCAAAAACGCCCCAAGAAAATTCAAAATAGAGTCGTCCACGTCGGCCGCCCCAGTGGCAGTGCGCCACTGGAGGACCTCCACCCCCACGGACACCAGGGCGGCCAGCGGGAGAAACGTCCAACAGTGCCGCATGGTACGGAACAAAATAGGGGTCAGCACCCCAAGGGGCACCATGATCAGCACGTTACCCAGCAGGTTGACGATGCTCACCCAGCTGCCGGTGTTCTGGTAATACCGCCAATAGTTCCGGATGGTGTGGAAGGGCTCTAAATTCACGCCCCCTCCCCAGGCCCGGTCCATATGGAACAGCCCTCCAAAAAACAGGAGCACCAGCAGCAGCGCCAGATAATAGAGAAACAGGGCCCATACCGCTCGCCTCAGACAGGCCCTCCGCCTCTCTCGGGGCAGGGCTCTCAGGCGCAGCAGGACCCCAAGTCCGGTCACCACTACTGTCACCACAGGGACGGCCAGCTGATGGGTCAGGTGCAGCCTATCCCCCAGAAGAATCCATCCCAAATTGATCCCCACGGCTATGAGATAACAGATCCTGTGTAGTATCACGTTTCTCGCTCCCCTCCCCTGCGCCGCTCAGCTCCACCAGCTTGCGCAGGCGGTGATTCAGAGCAGATTTTGTGACGGGGGGATCGCACCGCTCCGCCAGCTGGGACAGGGTGTCCTCAGGGTGCTCTCTGCGCAGGCGGGCCGCCTCTTGAAGCTTGTCCGGCAGTTTTTCCAGGCGCCTCGCCCGCTCCAGAGTCCGAATGGCCTCCAGTTGGATCTGAGACGCCTCCACCGCCTTGTCCAGGTTTGCGGCGTCGCAGTTCACCCGCCGGTTCACGCTCCCCCGCAGATTCTTCTCCAATTTGGCGTTCATAAGCTCCATAGCGGACAGGGGTGCGCCGATGGCGGTGAGAAAGTTCTCAATGGATTCGCTCTGTTTAAAATAGATGACTGAGTTGCCCTTGCGTCTGGCGTCCTTGGGGAAAAAGCTCTCCTCCCCCATAAGGGCCAGCATCTCCCGGCTGACACTGTGGTGGGAGGTGGAGAGCTCCAGGTGATACCCCTTCCTCGGGTCGGTTACAGACCCCCCCGCCAGAAATGCCCCTCGGAGAAAAGACATGCGGCAGCAGTCATCCTCCAGCACGGCAAAATTGATGTGCAGGGCCAGGGCAGCGCGGTCAGAGCCATAGCACTGGTGAATAATCTCCAGCTTCTCGGGGCTCTGGATGGAAAAGATGCGCTTCCCATCCCCCTCCGGCAGCCGGTCAAAGGAGATCCGAAACGCCTTTTTGAACAGAGCGGGCAGCCGCTGGGCAAAGGCGTCGTGCTCCGTGACGATCCGAACCTCCTCGCCACTGAAGGTGTTGCAGTAGAGCAGTACCCCATAGGCCTCCGCCTGGGGGCAGCACTTTCTGTGCAGTTCCCCCCGGCACAGCTCGTTTTTTACCTCTCCTCCAAAGGTCATGCCCTCACTCCTCAATGATATAGCGGCTTTTGCCGCGGAAGATCCGCACCGCCCTCTGGCGGTAGATCTCCAGCACCGCCGAGGCCAGCTTATCCGGGTCGTGGCGGGCGAAATCGCCCCCCTCCCGCGCCAAGGGCCGCTCCTCCAATTCCAGGCCCATAGCCGCAATCCGCTCCCGGTCCACCACCAGGGGGGCGGCGTCCTCCGCCCGATAGCGCTCTACCAGCCCGGCCCCCACCGGGGCTGAGTTGGCCAGGCACAGGTCCACCTGGGCCCCGTGGACCATCAGGGCCTCCAGGTGATCGGCGGCGGTGTAGCCCTCTGTCTCCCCATCTTGGGTCATAATGTTGCAGATATAGACCTTCAGGGCATCTGACTCCCGGATAGCCTGGGGCACTCCGTCCACCAGTAGATTGGGAATCACGCTGGTGTACAGGCTCCCTGGTCCCAGCAGCAGCAAATCCGCCTCCCGAATGGCCTCCAGAGCGGCCGGCAAAGCCTTCGGACGGGGTGGGATCAGCTCCACGTGATGGATCCGGCAGTCCTGCCGCTTCTTGGCGTCATAGATTTTGTACTCCCCCACCACCCGGACTCCGTTGGCAAAGACAGCCGCCAGCTGCACGTCAGCGCTGGTCACCGGGACCACCCGCCCTGTGATGGCCAGCACCTGGCTCATTTGAGACACCGCCTCTTCAAAGGAACCGGTGACTCCGTTCAGGGCCGCCAGGATCAGATTGCCGAAGGACTGCCCCGCCAGCGCTCCCTCAGTAAAGCGATAGGTAAGCAGCCGCTCCATAATGGGCTCCACGTTGGCCAAGGCCTCCATACAGTGGCGGATGTCCCCCGGCGGCGGCATTCCCATATCCCGGCGGAGCATCCCGGAGCCACCCCCGTCATCAGCCACTGTCACCACAGCGGTGAGGTTGCGGGTATATTTCTTCAGCCCCCGCAGCATGGTGGACAGGCCCGTCCCCCCTCCGATGGCGGTGATCTTCGGGCCTCGCTCCCACTGCTGGGTATTTGGAATGGGCTCCAACAAGCCGATCTCCCCCTCTTTCTGCAGCGCCTAAACCCGGCCCAGGTCCCGGTGGCTCTCGCTCACCGGGTAATCCAGCTCCCGAATCCGCTCGGCCAGAGCGTGGGCCACCGCCACTGAGCGGTGGTGCCCTCCGGTACAGCCTACGGCCACAGTGAGGGAGGTCTTTCCCTCCTCCACATACCGGGGAAGCAGATAGGTGACAAACTCCTTCAGTTTTTGTAAAAATTCCTGGCTCTGAGGGGAGGACAGCGCATAGTCCCGCACCCCTGCGTCCAATCCGGTGAGGGGGCGCAGCTCCGCCACATAGTAAGGATTTGGCAAAAAGCGCACGTCAAAGACCAGATCCGCCTCGGCGGGGATGCCGTGCTTGAAGCCGAAGGACAGCACCCGTACCTCCATCGTCCGCTCCGCCGTATCCCGGGAGAACATGTGGAGAAGCTCCCCCTTCAAAGCGCGGGTGGACAGGTGACTGGTATCAATAACCCAGTCCGCCTTTGCCTTCAGGGGGGCGAGCATCTGTCGCTCCAGGGCGATGGCCCCTTGAAGGGAATCGCACTCCTCCGCTAGGGGATGGCTGCGGCGGGTCTCCTTGTACCGCTGAATCACCACCTCGTCAGAGGCGTCCATAAATAGGATGTGATACCCGCACTGCATGGCCTTTAAATCCTCCAGTGCCCGGAACAATCCGTCAAAGTTGGCGCCGCCCCGGATGTCGGTAACCAGCACCACCCGGTCGTACTCCCCGTTGCCTCCCATTCCCAGCTCGGCAAACTTTGGGATCAGGGGGGCTGGCAGATTGTCCACGCAGAAGAACCCCATATCCTCCATTACCGAGGCGGCTCTGCTCTTTCCCGCTCCAGACAGTCCGGAGATAATCACAAACTCCATCGTTTTCCTCTCTTTCGTCAAACCAGCTCCGCCGGGTCCTGTGAATGGCCGTCAGAACAGCGGCCCCTGTCCCAATACCCGCACCTCCATCTCCAGCTCCACCCCAGTGGCCCGGAACACCCGCTCTCTCACCTGGTCCACCAGGGAGAGCACGTCGGCGCAGGTGGCCCCGCCCCGGTTGACCACAAAGCCCGCGTGCTTCTCTGACACCTGGGCCCCGCCCACGGTGAGACCCTTGAGGCCGCACTGGTCGATGAGGGCGGCGGCAAAATAGCCCGGGGGGCGCTTGAACATAGAGCCAGCACTGGGGTACTCCAGGGGCTGCTTCTCTCTCCGCCGCTGGGCCAAATCCTCTATCTTAGCCCGGATCTCCTCCGGATCCCCCTGGGGCAGAGAAAATTCCACCTGTAGAATCAGCCGCTCCCCGTCGGAGAAGGCGCTGTGCCGGTAGGAAAATGCGCACCGGTCTGCGGGGACGGTCTCCAGCTCTCCCCTTCGGGTGAGGCAGGTGACGGCCGTCACCACCTGGGCCATCTCGCCGCCGTAGGCACCCGCGTTCATGGTAATCGCACCGCCCAGGCTGCCGGGGATACCGTGGGCGAACTCCAGCCCGGCCAGCCCCCGGCCCAGGGCGGCCCACGCCAGCTGGGAGAGGAGAATCGCGCTCCCCGCCACCAGACGGCGGTTTACCTCCCAGACCTGCCTCATCTCCCCAGTCAGCTTGAGGACAAATCCGCCGTATCCCTCATCCGCCACCAGCAGGTTGGAGCCGTTGCCCAGAAAAAAGGGTTCCACCTCTAACGCCTGGGCCGTTTGAAGGACCGCCTGGGCCTCCCTCTTCGTCTTGGGCAGGGCCATCAGGCGGGCGGGGCCGCCGATGCGGAAGGTGGTGTGTTGGGACATGGGTTCATACTCCCGCAGTTCCAGGTCCGGACAGTCCACCCGAAGGGCGGCTGCCAGCTGTGCAAACCGATCCATTTGACCTCCATGAATTCAAAAGGGCACACCGCCCCAGAATATGCTAACGTCTCTATTATAGCAAACCTTCCCGGCAAATAGAATACTCCCTGAAAAATTTCTCACCGTCTCCTGAGTGCTCGCCAAACTGACAGAAGGGGGAGCAAGGCAAAAATTCTGCCCCCGGCTCTCGCCGGGGGCAGCTCATTTGCCGCTCTCTCATTTACATCCGGCACAGCATGGCTGCGCCCACCACGCCGGCGTCGTTGCCCAGACTGGCCCGCACCAGCTTGGGCAGGACGCTCTGATTGAAGCAGCCCGCGTGGACCAGCTTCTCCAGGGGCTCCAGCAGCAGATCGCGGTCTGCTGCGCTCACCCCTCCGCCCAGGCAGATCACCTCTGGGAAGAGGATATTGCACAGGCTGATCAGGCCGTAGGAGAGCTCCCTGCGGTACTGCTCCAGCACCCGGAGGGCAGTCGCATCCCCCTGCCGGGCCGCCTGGAAGGGGGTGCGGCCCTCCACCTTGTTCAGGTCGCCGCCGCACACGGTCCACAGGGCGCTATTCCGGTCCTGTTGCATAGCCGCCCTGGTCTGCTGGATCAGGGCGGTGGCGGAGCCGTACCGCTCCCAGCAGCCCCGGTTCCCGCAGCCACAGAGCTCCCCCTCCGGATGAGTTACCATGTGGCCCACCTCCAGGCCCGCGCCTCCGAAGCCGACGTAGAGCTTTCCGCCCCGCACCAGCCCTCCTCCGATGCCTGTCCCCAGAGTGATGACCAGAACCGGGTCGCGGCCCTTGGCCGCCCCCGCCCAGTACTCCCCTGCCGCCGCGCAGTCGGCGTCATTTCCCAGAGAGACGGGCACCCTCAGCTTCTGCTGAAAGAGCGCGCGGAAGGGAGTGTTCCGGAACGACATATTGGGTGTCGTCACCACAACGCCGGCCTTATTGTCCACCAGGCCCGGGACACCCACTCCCACGCCCTCCAGCTCTCCCAGAGGACATCTGGCCGTCTCAAGCGCCTGGGATGCCAGATCCGCCAGGCGGCTCACCAGTTCCTCTCCATCCCAGCTTCGGTCCACTGGGAGAGAGACCTTGCCGCCGATCTGCCCCTCTCGGTCCACCAGTCCGGCCACCAGATTGGTTCCCCCCACGTCAATTCCCAGATACACGGTCAGACCTCCTCTCCATCCATAAGCTTTTGGAAATGCTCGTCCATCCGCTGGGTGAGCTCCAGAGCGGCGTTGTGGCCCAGCTGCCGGCTGCGGTTGTTGATGGCGGCCACCTCCAATATGCTGGCCAGGTTGCGCCCCGGCTTTACGGGGATGGTCACAGCCGGGACCTTGACCCCCATAATCTCAGTCTCGGCCCCCTCCAGGCCGAAGCGGTCGTACATAGCGTGGTCGTCCCAGGGCTCCAGAGTAACCACTAGGTCGATCTCCTGTTCCATCTTGATCACTCTCATCCCAAACAGGCCGCGCAGATCCACCACGCCGATGCCCCTCAGCTCCATATAGTACCGAATGAGCTCCGGCGCCTTGGCAATCAAGGTGTTGTGGTTGGTCACCCGAATCTCTACCGCGTCGTCAGCCACGATGCGGTGGCCCCGCTGGATCAGCTCAATGGCCACTTCGCTCTTGCCCACGCCGGACTCTCCCTGGATGAGCACCCCCTCGCCGTAGATCTCCATCAGCACGCCAGAGCGAGTGATCTGGGGAGCCAGGCGGTTATAGAGGCTGCCGATGAGCCGGCTCATAAAAGCGGAGGTGTGCTCATCTGTGCGCAGGACTGTGCGGTCATGCTTCACGGCCATCTCCATACACTCTGGAAACGGCTCCAAGGCTCGGGTGATAATCAGTGCCGGCACCGGATAGGACAGCAGCCGGTCAAATCTGGCCCGGCGCTCCTCCGGCTCCATCTGCTCTAAAAAGGTGTTCTCTGTCCGCCCAATGACCAGCAGGCGGCGGGCGTCGAAGTGTTCGAAAAATCCGGCTAAGGGCAGGCCGGGGCGGTTGACATCCAGGGTGGTCACGGGAGTTGCTTCGCAGTCCGGTCCCTCGTGGAGAATCTCCAGACGGAACTCCTGGATGATCTCTCCCAATTTGACGCTTTTTTCATGTTCAGCCATGGGATCTTCCTCCTTTTTCCGTGTGCCGCTGTTTTGCTTAGTATATCCCATCTTGTCACATTTCGCAAGCATTCCAGCATCTCCTTGCCGTTCTCCCCGCCCCCTTCTGTTAAAAATTTTTCCGGATTTAAAAAAAAGCCTTGCAATTCCCAAAAAAGTCTGGTAATATATCTGTCGATGCTTCATAAAGAGCGTACTTTCATAGCGAGGAGGTAAGCAACATGGCCAAATGCGAATTCTGCGACAAGGGCGTCACTTTTGGAATCAAGGTCTCCCACTCTCACCGCCGTTCTAACCGTACCTGGAAGCCCAATGTGAAGCGTGTGAAGGCGATCGTGAATGGGACCCCCACTCATGTGTACGTCTGCACCAGATGCCTCCGTTCCGGTAAGGTCACCCGCGCTGTGTAATCGGTATATGGCAAGATGAAAGCCCCTGCGGAAATGCCGCGGGGGCTTTTTCTTTTGCTCAGTTTCCCCGCTCCATCCACTTCTGCCAGCGTCGGTACTCCTCCAGGGGGGTGGAGTCGTCCAGGTCCGAGGGTCCGGTCCACCGTCTCTGCCGGCAAGACCGGGGCTCCCCAGTCGTCAATTCTGGGACTCACCGGTCCCCGCCTTCCCTGTTCAAGTACGCCGCCGCCTGGTCCACCGCCAGGCGCACGTGGGCCGCCAAACCCAGGTCCTCTGGGACACCGGAGACCACCACTCCGCAGCTGTTCATGGGGATCAGGAACTTCTTGGCCCGACACCCCCCCACTGCCTCCGCAATCTTGGGAGTGACCTCCCCCAGGATGGCGTGGGCCACCACGATGCCCAGGGGGCCAAGCACCACGTCCGCGTCTATCACCCCCCGCACCACCGGGTTCTCCCCTGTGGCCGCGTGACTGGCCCCCGCCTTCTGCATGGCAGAGGTGGCAATGGCATTTGTCCCAATCACCAGCAGCTCCGCCTGGGGCAGGCGGGCCTTCACTTCCTCCACCAGCAGCTTTCCCAGGCGCCCGCCCTGTCCGTCGATGATCACAATTTTTGACATATATTCTCCTTCCAGTTCCCGTTCCGCGCACCTGGGAGCTATTTGCCCATAAATGCCCGGATTTGTTCGATGTTCTCCATTCCCTGCTGATAGCCCTCTCCCCAGAGCATCCTCAGCTTCTCCACATCCCGCTCAATCCTGCTCACTCCATGGAGCGACTCAGGCGCGAGGACCAACACCTTTCCCTCCCGCTCCAGCCGGAAGAGCTCCTGTCGGGACCGGTTGTCTCGCTCCGCCCGTTCCTCCATGGTGCGGCAAAAATTGGGGTAGTCCCGGTATTTGCGCTCAATCAGAGGCAGCAGCTTCTCCGGCCTCCGCACAAAGCTGCGGGGCTTTGTCAGAATCACCACCGCCCGGTCGCAGCCCTGTTCAAAGGCCCGGCGGTAGGGCACCGCCTCAGCCGCCCCGCCGTCCAGATAGGGCTTGCCGTCTATCCAATAGATGGGAAACATGAGTGGCATGGCGCAGGTGGCCTGGAGCAGAAGAAACTTCTCATCCCGACGGGGCACCTCTTTGTACTCCGCCTGTCCGGTCTCCAGGTTGGTGACGCCCGCCTCCACCTTTCCAGGGAAGGCGGCAAAGGTGTCATAATCAAAGGGGACCAGCTGATTGGGAATCGTCTCATAGGAGAACTCCAGGCCGAAGTAGCTGCGGTTGTGCCGATCTATCAGATTCTTCAGCCCCATATATCTCCGGTCATTGGCAAACCGGCTGAGGATCTCCAGATTCCGCCGGGACTGTTTGGAGACATAGCTCACACCGTAGGCGATGCCTGCCGACACCCCCACCACATAGTCAGCCATCAGGTTTTTCTCCAGCATAGCGTCAAACACGCCGGTGGAAAAAATCGTCCGGAGAGCCCCGCCCTCCAGTACCAGTCCTATTTTCATACACCCGCTTCCCTTCCCGCGCCGTCCCTGGGACGCCGCTTTGCAGCTTTGCCTCTATTATACGAAATCTCTCCCGTTTTGCAAGAGCGTCCAGTTGACAGTCTGTCTCCCGGGCAGTATGATCAAGCTATCTGTTACCCCAAAGGAGGAACTCTGTCATGTCTGCAATCGCATACGGCGTAGAAGATCTCGTCGGACACACCCCCCTGCTGGAGCTAAAGCGCTATGGCGCCAAGCTCCGGTTCCAGGCTCGGGTGCTGGCCAAGCTGGAATATTTGAACCCCGCCGGCTCCGCCAAGGACCGGGTCGCCCTGTCCATGATTCTAGATGCAGAAAACAAGGGGCTGCTGAAGCCCGGCGGGACCATCATTGAGCCCACCTCTGGCAACACAGGCATCGGCCTGGCCTGCATCGCCGCCGCCAGGGGCTACCGCATTATTCTCACCATGCCTGACACCATGAGTCCGGAGCGGCGCAGTATGCTCTCCGCCTACGGTGCGGAGCTGGTAATCACCCCCGGGGCCCTGGGAATGAAGGGCTCGGTGGACAGGGCGGAGGAGCTGGCCAAGCAGATCCCAGGCAGCTTTATCCCTGACCAGTTCGCCAACCCCGCCAATCCGGAGGCCCACTACCGCACCACCGGCCCGGAGATCTGGGCGGACACCCAGGGGCAGGTGGACGTATTGGTGGCCACAGTGGGCACCGGCGGCACCCTGTCCGGCACCGGGAAGTATTTGAAGGAGAAAAATCCCGCCCTTCAGGTGGCGGCGGTGGAACCCGACGCCTCCCCCCTTCTCTCAGGAGGGCAGGCGGGCCCCCACCAGATCCAGGGCATCGGCGCCAACTTTATCCCCAAGGCCCTGGACCGGGAGATCTACGACCAAGTGATCCGGGTAAAGGATGAGGACGCCTTCGCCGCCGGTCGGGAGCTGGTCCGCACCGAGGGCATCCTGGCAGGTATCTCCTCCGGAGCCGCCCTGTGGGCGGCGGGACAGCTGGCCGTCCGGCCGGAGTACGCCGGCAAGACCATCGCGGTGGTCCTCCCCGACTCCGGGGACCGGTATCTCTCCTCCCCCATGTTCACAGATTGAAGGCTGAACTGAGACCCCCTGGAGGGTGGAGCCTTACACTCCGCCCTCCAGGGGGTCCTGCTCTAGTCTATTTGCGGGGGCCGCCTCATGCAGGCGGATCTTTTTATGGAAGGCCTCCGATCCCCGCTTAGAGTCTTGGTTACAGCTGTTCTTTTACCGGAATTTCCGTTCTCTTCTCTTTGGGCAGCCCTACCCGCTGCACCAGGCTGATGATCTGTCCAGAGAGGAGCACTGTCAGCAGGGAGCAGCCCAGCCGCTCCAGGTCAATGTAGGTGGCTGACAGCGCCAGCACCACCAGATCACTGATGAGATAGGCCCACTGGATATTCCAATGGGTCAGGGCGGAGATGCTCATAGCCAGGGCATCGTCCCCGCCGGGTGCTCCGCCGGCCCGGACACTGAGGCCCACGCCGACGCCCACAAACAGGGCGCCCAGCACCGCCGCCAGCAGGGGGTACTCCGCCAGCTGAGGCCACAGGGGATCAAACTGCTCTACCACGGCGTAAAATACGGAGAACCCGCCCCCCGCCACAATGGAGTAAGCGATAAACTCCCGCCCCAGTAGCTTCCAGCCCATCAGGTAGCAGGCCACGTTCATAATGAGTCCTGTCACCGCCGGGGACAGGCTCAGCCAGTGGTGCAGAAACAGGGTCATGCCGAGTACGCCCCCCTCGGTGACACCGGAGAGGGCATGGACATGGTACAAGCCGAAGGCAAGAATGGCGCTGCCCAGCAGGGCCATGGCGCACTTTCTCGGCTTTAACAGGGAAAACAAAATAACAACTCCTTTTTACTGCCTTCCATGTAATTTATTATACCCGAAGCCCGCTATTTTGGCAACCCCCGCTCTGGCATACCGCCAAAAAGCCCCGCTCCTGAATAGTTTTTCCTTGCCTAAACCGCAGGCATGGGGTATGATAGAGCGAACTTTTCACTTTCAGTGCAGAGAAACGGAAAGGAGCCTATTCATGTGGTTTGACAGCGCAGTTCTCTATCAGATCTACCCCCTGGGCCTGTGCGGCGCCCCGGAGTACCAGGACGGCGTCACCGTCCCCCGCATCCGCCGCCTGCTGGACTGGGTGGACCATATCCAAAGGCTGGGAGCGGATGCCGTCCTCCTAAACCCGGTGTTCGACAGCGACAAGCACGGCTACGACACCAGGGACTACAACCGCCTGGACCCCCGCCTGGGGAGCAACCAGGACCTGGTTCAGGTGTGCCGCGCCTTTCACAAGGCCGGCATCCGGGTGATCCTGGACGGGGTATTCAACCATGTGGGCCGGGGCTTCTGGGCCTTCCGGGATGTACAGGAGAAAAAATGGGACAGCCCCTACAAAGACTGGTTCCATGTAAACTTCAGCGGCGATACCGACCGGAACGACGGCTTCTGGTACGAGTGCTGGGAGGGGCACAGCGAACTGGTAAAGCTGAATCTCTCTAACCAGGCGGTCGTTGACCACCAGTTTCAGGCCATCCGGAGCTGGGTGGAGCAGTTTGATATCGACGGGCTGCGGTTAGACGTGGCCTATTGTCTGCCTGCGGACTATCTGAGACAGCTGCGGGGCTTTACCAGCGCCCTGAAGCCGGAGTTTGTGCTGATTGGAGAGGTGCTGGGCGGCGACTACAACCAGTGGATGGGGCCGGACAAGTGTCATTCGGTCACCAATTACGACTGCTTCAAAGGCCTGTGGTCCAGCTTCAACGATCAAAACCTGTTTGAGATCGGCCACAGCCTGGCCCGGCAGTTCGGCCCGGAGCCCTGGACTTTGTACAAGGGGGCTCACCTGCTGTCCTTCGCCGACAACCACGACGTGACCCGTCTGGCCTCCAAGCTCACAAACCCCAACCACATTCCTCTAGCCTACGCCATTTTGTTTGGGATGCCCGGCACCCCTGCCCTGTACTACGGCAGCGAGTGGGGCATCCAGGGCATAAAAGGGGAGCGCAGCGACGATCAGCTCCGCCCCGCCCTGGAAAAGCCAGAGTGGAACGATCTGACAGACTGGATTGCCAAGCTGTCCGCCGCTCGGCGGATGAGCCCCGCTCTGTGCAGCGGCACCTACCGCAATGTCCTTCTCACCAACCGGCAAATTATCTTCGAGCGGAGGACTGAGAGAGAGCGGGTGCTGGCAGCCGTCAACGCAGACAGCGAGCCCTATATGGCCCACTTCGACGCCGGCTGCGGCCTGGCCTGGGATTTGATCACCGGGGAACAGCACGACTTCGGCGGCGGCAGCCTTCTGCCCCCCTTCTCCGCCCGCTATTGGAAGATGGAGCGGTAGCACAGCAAAAAAAATCCCGCTGTCCTCAGACAGCGGGATTCTTTATCTCCGAAGCGCCCCATGCCTCTCCCGCCACAGGACCCGTCCGCTGTAGAGGAGCAGCAGCAGCACCCAGGAAAAGGCCTCAGCCCAGGCGATGACCATGTTGTCAAAAATCCCAACCATGGCATAGGAGAGCGCGATCCGGCACACCAGAGAGGCCATGCCCGCTCCGCTGGAGTAGACCACATCTCCCATTCCCTCCAGATAGCTGCGCGCAGCTGTGGCCAGGCCGAACACCAGATAGAACGCGGCAATTCTGTGGAAAAAGCGGTCCCCTATGGCTACAGCCTCCGCCCCCGCACCGAACAGACCGATCAGTCTCCCTCCTGTGGGGATCACCAACACCATGAGCGCCAGCGCCACACAAGCCATAATCCCGATGCCCACTCGAAAAATCCTTCTCGCCCGTTCCCGGCGGCCGGAGCCAAAGCTCTGGGCCACCAGAGTAGAGATACCGGAGCCCAAATTCAGGATAGGCACCATCACAATGGAGTCCACCCGGTAGGCGGTGGTGATAGCCGCCACCGTCTGTGTACCGAAGCCGTTCATAAAATTCTGTAGGATCAGACTGCCCACCGAGCTGACGCTGGACTGAAGCATGGGCGGTATCCCGAAGTGGAGCCCCGACCTCAGAGCCTCCCCGTCAAAGGAGCCCCCCAGGACAAAGCGCAGCACCGGATAACGCTTCACGCTGTACAGCACCAAAAACACTGCCATAGCCCCCTGAGAAAATACAGTGGCCACCGCTGCGCCAGATACGCCCAGGTGAAAGCCTGCTACCAGCAGCACATCCAGCACCACATTCACTCCGGAGGAGAGAAAAACGGCATAGAAGGGAGCTCTACTGTTTCCAATTCCCCGCAGAGCGGCAGAGTAGACGTTGTAGATGGCCAGAAAGGGGACCCCCGCCAGGACAATTTTCAGATAGCTCTCCGCCAGCGCGATGGTCTCCTCCGTGGTGTGGATCAGTCGCAGCAGTTCCCCCGTCAGGCACATCCCCACTGCGGACAGCAGCAGAAAAACCCCGCCCAGGCCCCACACAAAGGTAGACAGGAGCTTCGTGATCTCCTGGTGCTCCCCACTCCCGTACTTCTGGGCAAAGAGGATGGACAGGCCCAAGGTAAACCCATTGATGGCCATCACGTAAAAATTGACAGTGGAGGTGGTGGAGCCTATGGCCGCCAGAGCCAGCTCCCCCTCCACATTGCCCACAATGAAGGCGTCCGCCCAGTTATAGAGCTGTTGGAGAATCCCGCTGAAAATCAGGGGAAAACTGAATCGAATCAAATATCCGGCAATGGTCAAAAAGCGCTCTCGCTCTCCATACGCCGACATATCTGTCTACACCCCTTTCAGAAGCAAAAACCGTATGCAAGCCAGCCTTGCATACGGTAGGTGCTCACCCGCTGATGAATCTATGTCCGTTGTAGTATATCAGACTTTTCTCTCCGGCGCAAGGGGATTTCTTCTATTTTCCCTGTCCCCCTGTTCCCATGCCGGACATGGGCGGAGTCTGTTCAAAAACAGCAAGATATTTCCGCCTAAATTTCCACTTTTCTCCCCTCTTAACCCTTGCGCAGGGGAGAAAAAGGAAGTATAATAACAGCGCTGTGTTGGAAACCGGATAAGGCAAATCCGAATACGGTTGCGAATCCCGGGTTCCGGAGGTAACACATATGGTAAAAGCAATCGTGGGCGCCAACTGGGGCGACGAGGGCAAGGGCAAAATCACCGACATGCTGGCAGAGACCTCGGATGTGGTCATCCGCTTCCAGGGCGGCGCCAACGCCGGTCACACCATCATCAACGACCGGGGCCGCTTCGCCCTGCACACTCTCCCCTCCGGCGTGTTTTATCCCCACGTCACCAACATCATCGGCAACGGCCTGGCGCTGGACATCCGCAAATTGGCGGACGAGCTGCGCTCTCTTACAGAGCAAGGGGTGCCTGCCCCAAACCTGATTATTTCTGAGCGGGGCCAGGTGCTGATGCCCTATCACATCCTCCAGGACGCCTATGAGGAGGAGCGGCTGGGGGGCAAGGCCTTCGGTTCCACTAAGAGCGGCATCGCCCCCTTTTACTCCGATAAGTACGCCAAAATTGGAATCCAGGTGTGCGACCTGTTTTACGAGGACCGGCTGAGAACCCGCCTGGAGGCCGCGGCCGCGGTGAAAAACGTCCTGTTTGAGCACCTGTACCACAAGCCTCCCATTGATGTAGACGCTCTGATGGATGAGCTGCTGGTCCTGCGGGAGGAAATTCGCCCCTACGTGGGGGACGCGGTGGGCTTTGTCCACCAGGCCCTGAAGGAGGGCAAGACCATCCTGCTGGAGGGCCAGCTGGGCTCCATGAAGGACCCGGACCTGGGCATCTTCCCCATGACCACCTCCTCCCACACCCTGGCCGGCTTTGGCTGTGTGGGCGCGGCGGTGCCCCCCACCGCTGTGGAGGACGTGATCTGCGTCACAAAGGCCTACTCCTCCTCTGTGGGCTCCAAGACAGAGCCCTTCGTCAGCGAGCTGCTGGGTCCCGAGGGGGACGAGCTGCGCCGTCGGGGCGGCGACAAGGGCGAATTTGGCGCCACCACCGGCCGGCCCCGCCGGGTGGGCTGGTTCGACGCTGTGGCCACCAAGTACGGCTGCATGGTCCAGGGTGCGACCCAGGCGGCCCTCACCTGCCTGGATGTGCTGGGCTACCTGGACGAAATCAAGGTCTGCACCGGCTACGAGATCGACGGTGAGGTCACCGACCAGTTTCCCATTACTCCCCGCCTGTTGAAGGCGAAGCCTGTGTTCACCACCCTGCCCGGCTGGAAGTGCGACATCCGGGGCTGCAAGGACTACAATGCCCTGCCCCAGCAGGCCAAGGACTATGTGGACTTCCTGGAGGCACACATCCAGTGTCCCATCACCATGGTCTCCTCCGGTCCCAAGCGGGAGGAGATGACCTACCGCACCCCAAAGCTGTAACCAAAGGCAAAGCGCCGGATGCCGGGGGCATCCGGCGCGTTTCCGTAGAAAAAGGAGTACGATATGAAACTTCGTTCATTTCTTTCCGGCGCGCTGTCTCTGACCACCGCTTTCTCCCTCTGCACCATGCCCGCCGCCGCTCTGGCGCCGGAGGATGTCCGCTCCCTCCTGGAGGCCTACTATGTGGATGAGGTCCCGGAATCCGTCCTGAATCAGGACTCTGTGGATGCCATTTTGGAGGCCCTGGGGGACCCCTATACCGTCTATATGACCCAGGAGGAATATCAGCGCTTTCTCAACCAGGTGGATGGGGAGACTATTGTGGGCATCGGCGTCTCTATCTCCAACGCCATTGACGACGGGATGCAGATCCTCTCCATCTTAGAAAATTCCCCCGCCCAGGAGGCCGGCCTGTCTGCCGGTGACCGCATCCTGGCGGTGGACGGCGTCACCCTGGAGCCGGGTATGGATGCCTCCTCCCTCATTCGAGGGGAGGAGGGCACCTCTGTCACCCTCTCCATCCGCCTTCACACCACCGGCCAGGTGAAGGACTTCACCCTGGAGCGCCGGGCGGTGGCCATCCCCATTGTCACCTATGAGCTGGTGGACGGGGACGTGGGCTACATCACCTGCGACAGCTTCGGCGCCTCCACCTCCGACACCTTCCGGGATGCCCTGGAGGAGATGGGTGACGAGGCCAATCTGTGGGTGGTGGATCTGCGCTCCAACCCCGGAGGGACTGATGTGGCGGTCACCCTCTCCGTGGGCTGGTTCCAGGACGGCATTATGGTCTACATGATGGGGCGGGACGGCTTGGCCTACTACCGGGGAATCCGGCCAGAGGCCCCCGATCTCACCGACGTGCCGGTGGTTGTCCTCACCAGCCCCTGGAGCGCCAGCGGCGCGGAGATGTTCACCGCCGCTGTCCGGGCCCACCACCTGGGGATTGCCATCGGCCAGCGCACCTACGGCAAGGGCGTGGCCCAGATGGTGCTGGACGGAGATTCCTCCAACAGCAGCATTGCAGAGCTCTTTGACGGAGACTGCCTAAAAGTCACCACCTACCGCTTCTACGCCCCCGACGGGGCCACCAACGACACGGTGGGCGTCATTCCCACCCTGCTGATTTCCCAGGAAAACACGGAAAAAGCCGCTCTGCTTCTGCGGGCGGACGAGCCCTCCATTGCCAACGGCTCCTATAAGCTGGAGCTGGCTGGCTTCACCTTCTATATCGACCAGCGGGACGCCCGCCACGTGGACAACCGCGCCGCCTTCGCCGAGCTGCTGGAGGCCCTCCCCCCGGATGCCCGGCTGTATGTGGGCAGCGGCGGCGCCACCTGGACCGAGACCGCCCCTGCGGATCTGGCGGAGGATCTGGGGCTGGACTACGAGAGCCGCATGTTCTCCGACGTGTCTGACTCCCCCTTCGCTCAGGCCATCAACACCCTGGCGGTGTACGGCCTGGTGAGCGGCGACGGGAGCGGAAACTTCCGCCCCTCCGACGCCATCACTCGAGCGGAGTTTGCTTCCATGGTGGCCTCCGCCCTTAATCTTCGGACGCCGGAGCGGAACTACTTCTCCGACGTGCCGGCAGACGCCTGGTACGCCGGCGCGGTGAACGCCATGGCCGCCAAGGGCTTTTTGGCGGGAGACGGGACCGCCTTCCGGCCCAATGACACCATCACCTATGAGCAGATGGTGACGTGCCTGTCCTCTGTGGCCGCCTGGGCCAGCATGGACGGCTATGAGCTGGCGCAGAAGAATCTCTCCATCGGGGAGTGGGAAAACTACTACATGTACTCCGAGTGGGCCCAAACCTCCGCCCGGAACCTGGACGCGCTGGGCGCCCTGGTGGGAGACCAGCAGCCCCAGGACCCCGGCACCCGGGAGACCGCCGCCGGGCTGCTGTGCGCTCTCATGGAGGCTACTCACCTGATCTGGGGCTGATCATATACCAAGCCTTCCCCCTTCCAGGGGAAGGCTAAAATCCCGTTTATTTTTATCTTTGGAAAGGATATGACATACCATGACCCAAATTGACATCATCTCCGGTTTCTTAGGGGCCGGCAAGACCACCCTCATCAAGAAGCTCCTGAAGGAATCCTTCCAGGGGCAGAAAAACGTGCTCATTGAGAACGAATTCGGCGAGATCGGCATTGACGGCGGCTTCCTGAAGGACGCCGGGGTGGAGATCACCGAGATGAACTCCGGCTGCATCTGCTGCTCCCTGGTGGGCGACTTCGGCGCGGCGCTGAAGAAGGTGCTGGCCGACTACGCCCCCGACCGCATCATCATCGAACCCTCCGGTGTGGGCAAGCTGTCCGACGTGATCGCCGCCGTGGAGCGGGTGCAGAAGGAGGCCCCTGAGCTGCAGCTGCACAGCTTCGTCACTGTGGTGGACGCCACTAAGGCCCGCATCTATATGAAAAACTTTGGCGAATTCTTCAACAACCAGGTGGAGCACGCCTCCGCCATCCTGCTCTCCCGCACCCAGAACATGGATGAGGGCAAGCTGAACGCCGCCGTGAAGCTGCTGCGGGACAAGAACCAGAAGGCCGCCATCCTCACCACCCCCTGGGACGAACTCACTGGGGCGCAGATCGTCTCCGCCATGGAGGGTGGGCACTCCCTGGCCGAAGAGCTGATGGAGGAGATTGGCCGGGAGCACGCCCACGACGACGGCCACAACCATGAGCATCACCACCACCATGACCACGAGCACGAGCATGAGCACGACCACGACCATGAGCATGACCACGAGCATGAACACCACCATGACCACGAGCATGAGCACCACCATGACCACGGAGACGAGTGCGACGCCTGCTGCTGCGGCCACGACCACCACCATCACCACGACGCCGACGAGATCTTCATCTCCTGGGGCCGGGAGACGCCCCGGAAGTACAGCCGGGAGGAACTGCAGGACATTCTGGCCGCCCTGTCCATGGGGGAGGACTACGGCTACATCCTCCGGGCC